>DATEDS010000061.1:0-4165 GCA_035281565.1 Gemmatimonadota bacterium | reverse complement strand
CCCGAGGTGTTCACCTGGTACGTCAAGAACTACGGCCCCGAGGTGAACCTCTTCGTCGACCACAGCCAGATCGTCCAGCTCGAGTGCCTGCGGGCCGGGATCTGGGGAGCCAAGAGCGTGTGGGGAAGGGTGCAGTCGTTCAAGGGCTGAGCGGCGAGCTTGCGCCTTTCGGTTGACACGTCCGCCGGCCCGCTGAAGGTTGATCGCCGTGGGTCGAAGGACGCCCCTGACAGTCCTTGTTGTGCTCGGCCTTCTCCTTGCTGGTGCGCCACTGCGTGCTCAGGACGACGGCAGCGAGGCCGACCACGGTGAGCATCTTTACATCGCCAGGGGGTGTCTCGGGTGCCACGGCGCGAGCGGACGGGGCGGCGTCGGGCCGTCGCTCGCCGGCACCCGGCTGCCGATCGAGGCCTTTCTGCATCAGCTCCGTGAGCCGCGTGACCTCATGCCGGCCTTTCCGCATGAGGTCGTGAGCGAAGAGGACGCCGGGGAGATCCACGAATATCTCCAGGCGCTCGCCCCCGACGTGCCGCGACTGCGCGCGGACCTGCCGCGCGGCGTGCTCGATCGGGAGACCTGCGCGACCTGCCACCGCGGTCTTCACTCGACGATCGTGGAGCAATTCGAGGCCAGCGCCATGGGGCGCGCGGGAGTCCAGAATCCCCGCGTGGATCAGCGGCCCACCCTGACCTGCGCCGACTGCCATGGCACCGACCACGACGAGATCATGGCCATTCAGGGTCGGGTTCCCGAGACGGCCTGCGCGGCGTGTCACGCGCAGATCTACCAGGAGCATGTCCTGGACGCCGGTCATTCGTACGGCCCCGGACCCGGCAACCTGGGCATCAACTGGGAGCGCAACATCGCGGTCCCCAATTACGCCCAGATGCCACGCAAGGTGATGGAGATGGGATGCGATCCGTGCCATGCCCAGGCCGGCGCCACGGACGCCAAGTACTGGAGCGACGAGCAGAAGAAGTACGTCGACTCGAGCAGCCTGCAGTACCGGAACGGCTGCATCGCGTGTCACACCCGCCATGCCTTCAGCCTGGTCGAGGCGCGGAAGCCGGAGGCGTGCTACACCTGTCACATGGGCCCGGACCACCCGAACTACGAGGCCTACATGAGCTCGAAACACGGGTCGATCTACGCCGCGCGGGGAGACGAGTGGGATTGGACGGCGCCGATGGCGGAAGCGCGGTGGGAGGCTCCGAGCTGCGCCTACTGCCACATGGTCTACGTGGACGATGCCGGCGCCCGGACTTCGAGCCACAACATGTCCCGCAAGATCGTGTGGGGGATGGGGGTCCAGGCGGCCAGCGGCCAGCTCGAGGACATCCTCGACAACCCCGAGAACCGGGCCAAGCGATTCGAGATGGTCCGCCTCTGCATGACCTGCCACTCGGAGGACAAAGCGCGCGGATACCTGCGCTCGGCCGACGCCCACAAGCTGGCCGGGGACGCCCTGGTGGTGGAAGCGCGCGAGATCCTGGCCGGGCTCTACGACGACGGGCTGATCGAGCCCTCCCACGGCTGGCGCGCGGCGGGGCTCCTGCCGGGCCCCAGGTTCTCGGCCGTGGACCTCCCGAGCGAGATCGCGATGCACTGGCCGGCGGGTCTCTACTACGACGTCACGACCGTCGAGCGCGAGTACTTCGACATGTTCTTCTTCTCCAATCTCAAGTCGTACAAGGGTGCCTTCCACATGAGCCCCGACTACGCGTGGTGGTACGGCTACGCGGACGTGCTGGGGCACCTGGCCCGGCTGCGCGACGAGGCGCAGCACTTGAGAGACGCCGAGGCGACCCACCGGCGGACGATGTTCATGCTCATGACCGGTCCGCTCATGGTGCTGGCCGTCCTGCTGGCGGCCTGGCTCGGGTGGCGCGCCTGGCAGCGGCGCCAGGCCGGATAGCGCTGCGAAAGCCGGTTGACCGTCTCCAACCCGAACGGGAAGGCCCATGCGGTGTCGAGGAAGGACGAACCATTCGGGACCGCCGAGTACCGGGCGGTTTTTGAAGCGGCGCCCGACGGCATTGTCATCGTCGATGAGGCGGGGATGATTCGCGACGTGAACCCCTCCGCAGAGTTGCTCTTCGGCTACAGCCGCGGCGAGCTTCTCGGGGCAAGCGTCGAGGTGCTCGTCCCGGAGCCCTCCCGCGAGATCCATCGTGCCGAGCGGCAGGCTTATACACGGGCACCTCACGCCCGGCCGATGGGGATAGGGCGCGAGCTCAAGGGACGCCGCAAGGACGGGACCGAAGTGCCGGTCGAGATCAGCCTGAGCCCGATGGAGACCTCTCGCGGGCGGCTCGTCGTTGCGATCGTCCGCGACATGACGGAACGGGTGCGGCTCCGCGCATTCGGGGCCGGGACGCTGCAGGCGGCCGAGGATGAGCGGCTGCGAATCGCCCGCGACCTGCACGACGACACGGCCCAGCGACTTGCCGCTCTGCTGTTACGGTTACGGGTGGTCCGGGGGGCGGCAGACGCGGAGCGTGAGCGGATCCTGGATGAGCTCCACGGCGAGATCCTGGAGACGGCCGAGGCCGTTCGCCGGATCGCGCGTGGGCTTCGCCCTCCGAGCCTCGAGGAGATCGGACTCGAAGCGGCGATCCGTGCCCTGGCCCGCTCGATCCGGGAGAGCCACGGCCTCAGGGTCGAGATCGACGCCGGCCCCGGCTGGATGGAAACAGGCCTGAGGCCCGATGCCGAGCTCGCCCTCTATCGTATCGTCCAGGAGGCGCTGTCGAACGTCGTCCGGCACGCCGGGGCGACAAAGGCCCGCGTCCTCATGGACCGGGGTGACGAGCGAGCGGTCGTGATCATCGAAGACGATGGTCGAGGGTTCGAACCGCTGAAACAGGCCGACCCCGGTGGGCCGGGGCTCGGGCTGATCGGGATGGCCGAGCGCGCCCGGTGCCTGGGGGGTCGGGTGGGGATCGAGAGCGCGGCCGGCGAGGGAACACGGGTGACGGTAGAAGTCCCGCGAGCGCCAGACGAGTAGAATCGTCCCATGCCCATCAACGTACTGCTGGCCGACGATCACACCGTCCTGCGAGCCGGGATCCGGGCTCTTCTGGAAGGGGATCCCGCCGCCGGCATCCATGTGGTCGGCGAAGCGGGGACGGGGGACGAGGCCGTGAATCTCACCCAGCGGCTCAGGCCCGATGTCGTCGTCATGGACCTCTCGATGCCCGGATCGGGCGGCTTGGAAGCGACGCGTCGGATCGCCGCCCTCGGACTCGACACCAAAGTGCTTGTGCTCACGATGCATGCCGAGGAGGAGTATTTGATCCCGGTTCTCGAGGCGGGAGCCAGCGGCTACTTGAACAAGACGACCGCCGACAGCGAGCTGATCGGGGCGATCGGGACGGTGGCGCGAGGCGAGGTCCATCTGCCTCCGCAGGCGACCCGGCTGCTCCTCAAGGAGTACCGGGAGCAGGCCGATCCCGGCACCGAAGCCCTCCACAAGCTGAGCACCCGCGAGCAGGAGGTGCTGGCGCTCACGGCCGAGGGGTACAGCTCGAAGGAGATCGGCGAGAAGCTCTTCATTTCCCCAAAGACGGTCGATACCTACCGCTCCCGGATCATGGACAAGCTCGGTCTCTCCCATCGCTCGGAGCTGGTCCGTTTCGCGCTCAAGGTCGGCTTGTTGAAGCAGATGTAGCCCGGGCCGATCGCGGCGGGGCGCTCCGCCAACTCGATCCCGGCGAGACGAATCCCTACACCCTGCCCCCGGCGTTCGCCGGTAGGAAATCTCCCCACGTCCTCCGGGGGTGAACCCCCGACAGACACGGCCTGAAGGGACCTTGTATCATGGGCCTTGTGAAAACTTTCACAAACCCTTGCTCGAAGATACGAGGCACACGATGAAGCACTTCAAGCCCGTTGTTCCGCTCCTGACCGTGACGGTCGCCACCGTGCTCGGCCTGGGGGCGTTCGCCATGCGGCCCGGAGATGACGCGGAGGTCGAGCGATCGATTTCGGGACCGTCCGGACGGCCACCGAGCCGGCCTTCGACGCGCGGATAGGACCCGCGTCCGAGGCCGCCGTGAAGGAGTTCCGGATTCCGATCACCCATGACGTGGTGGAGATTGCCGACGGCGAGCCTTACGCGGGCTGGACATTTGGCGGGACGATCCCGGGCCCGGCGCTGCGGGTC
>DATEDS010000060.1:0-16272 GCA_035281565.1 Gemmatimonadota bacterium | reverse complement strand
GGGGGCCGGGGCGGCGGCGGGGGCCGGGGAGGCGCCGGCTCCGCCGCCGGCGGGGGGGCTTCCTTCCGAGCCGGTGCCCTCGGCGTCTCGACGATCTCCAGGGCCGGCTCCTCGTCGAGGTCGGGCGCGTCGATCCCGGGGGAGCGCCTCCCCCCCTTCCGCTCCCCGGCGCGCTCCTCGGGCGTCGGCGCGGGCGGGCGGGCCCACCCTTCGCCGAGAAGCCCCTTGAGCCGGTCGGCGTCGAGACCGGCCAGCGGATCGCGGGCGAGCCGACGGGCCTGTCCGTCCTTCTCAGGCATCGCTGAACCGCTCCACGAGCTTTCGATAATCCTGGGCGCCGTGCGAGCGCGGCGCGTACTCGAATACCGTCTGATGGTGGCCCGGCGCCTCGCTCAGCCGGACGTTGTCACGGATGGGCTCGGTGACGGCGCCGGCGAAGTGGCGCCGGAGCACCTTCAGGATCTCGCCGCTCTTCCGCGTGTTGCTCCGGTAGAAGGTGGGCACGACCGCGGTGATCTGGATGTCGCGCCCGTTCCACGACGACATCCGAAGGATGTTCTCGATGATCTGCCGGACACCCACCAGGGCCAGGAACTCCATCGAGATCGGGATCACCACCTCTTCGGCGAAGGCGAGTGCGCTCGTCGTGAGTATGCTCATCGACGGCGCGCAGTCCAGGATGATGTAGTCGTAGTCGGAGATCGAGGTGAGCCGGTTGGCCAGGCTGCGCTCCCGCTCCTGGCCCCAGATGAGCCGCTCCTCGGTCTCGGCCAGCCGCCAGTCGCTGGCGATCACGTCCAGGTTGTCGCGGACGGAGACCCTGGCCTCGTCGGCGCTCACCGCCCCGGCCATCAGCCCCGACATGCGCGCCTCCGCGGGCTCGAGGCCGAACCAGGCGCCCACGTTCCCCTGCGGATCCAGCTCGACCAGCAGCACCCGGTGGTGGCGGTCGGCCAGCCCCGCCGCGAGATGCACGGCGGTCGTCGTCTTCCCGGTGCCTCCCTTGTGGTTGACGACCGCGATCCGGCGCATTTCGGGATTTCGGAAGAGCGTGATTTGTCCCGGCATCGTGAAGGAACAATGGAGTTTAAGTGGCCGACCCCGTTTCCTCAACCACCCACTTCAGATAGGTCGGGGAGCCCCCCTCGACCGGGAGGGCCACGAGCTCGGGAATTTCGTACGGGTGGAGCGCTGCCAGACGCCGCCGGAGGTCCTCCAGAAGCTCCCGTCGGGTCTTGACGATGAGCAGGCACTCGGGCGCGGTCTCGACCGCCCCTTCCCAGCGATAGATGGAGGTCAGGTCGGGGACGATGTTGACGCAGGCCGCCAGCCGCTCGTCGACGAGGGCGGCGGCGATCCGCCGGGCGGTCCCCTCGTCGGGGCAGGTCGTCAGCGCGACGCAGACGGAGGGCCCCGGTTCGCTCACGCGCCGACGCCGCTCACGGTCCGGCCGCCTCGCCGATGATGGTGCGCCATCCACAGCCCGGCCAGCGTCTTGGCGTCCCGGATCTCGCCCGTCACCATCCACTCGACGGCCCGGGAGAAGGGCACCCGCACGACCTCGATGTGCTCGTCCTCGTCGTACCTCGTCGCGCCTTCCTCGAGACTCTCGGCGAGCCAGATCTCCATGATCTCGTCGCAGAAGCCGGGCGTCGTGAAGAACCGGGCCAGCCTGAGCCAGCGCGCCGCCCGGTGGCCGGTCTCCTCTTCCAGCTCGCGCTCGGCGCACGCCCGGAAGGTCTCCCCCGGCGCAAGGGTCCCCGCCGGGATCTCCCAGATCGTCTCCTCCACGGGGTACCGGAACTGGTGGAGGAGGGCCACGCTGTCGTCCTCGAAGAGCGCCACGACCGCCGCCGCGCCCCGGTGGTGGACGACGTCGTAGACCGACTCCGTCTCGCGCCCGTCCGCGAGCAGCCGGACCCGGTCCCGGCGCAGCTCCACCACGCGTCCCTCGAAGACGGTTTCCCGGGACAGCCGCTCCCAGCGGACGCTCACCGTCGCCGCAGGACGACGGGGATTCCCGGCGCGAGTCCCAGCCGGTCCGCGGCCGACCCCGCCCGGCACGCCACCTCGAGCCAGCCCGCCGACCCGACCAGCCCGCACAGCTCGCCCACGGGGACGTCGCCGTAGGTCCGGACGACCGGCATCGATTTCCCGCCCGCCTCGACGACGACCGGCCCGTGCGCGTGATCGACCCACCGCTCGGGCAGGTTCGTGATGGCGTTGCCGAAATGATCCACGTGGACGACCTCGCCCCGGTAGGCGTCCCGCTCCTCGACCGGTGACGGGACCTCGAATCGGGCGATCCCTGCGACCCGCGGCCCGAACGCCGACAGGTCCGGCGGGCCGGCGGCGACCATCCCCGCCAGGTGGGCGGCCACCGGAGCGAATACGTCCCGGCCGTGGAAGGTCGCGCTCGGCTCGGCGCCGTCCCGCCACCAGCGTGCGTTCGTGGTCTCGACGGCCACGGGATCGGCGTCCGTGAACGGCGGGCAGAAGAGCGTGAACACGCCGCTGTCCGGTCCCACCAGGTACTGCTCGTTCTCGGCCGCCACGGCGAGCGGGCGCCGCGGCGTACCGACGCCGGGGTCGACCACCACGCAGTGGACGGTGCGTCGCGGGAAGTAGGGGACGGCCCGGTAGAGGGCGAAGGCGGCGGAGCGGATGTCCTGCGGCGGGATCTCGTGGGTCAGGTCGAAGACCCGCGCCTCCGGCGCCAGGCTCGCGATCACGCCCTTCATGGCGCCCACGTACCCGTCCGCGGTCCCGAAATCGGTCGTCAGCGTGATCAGGCCGCCGGCCATCTAGTCCCGCTTGCGGCGCCGGCTCGCTTCATCCAGGATCTTCTCCTCCTCCGGCGTCAGGCTGTCGAGCCCGTGCTCGGAGATCTTGTCGAGGATGCGGTCGATCTCTCCCTCGAGACGGGGATCCTCCGGCACCGGCCCGCCCCCGCCATCGATCAGCTCCAGATGGCGCCGCCTCCACCGGCGCAGGTACCGCTCGAGCGGCGACGCGCCCCGACCGTATCGCAGGTAGAGGAACCCGGCCAGCATGCCCCCGACATGGGCGGCGCGGGCGATGCCTCCGCCCGTCTGCGAGAACAGGTACAGGATCTCGAGCGCCGCGAGGGCGCCGACCAGATACTTGGCTTTGACCGGCAGCAGGAACCAGATGTACACGTACTGATTCGGGAACAGCACGCCGAACGCCAGCAGCACCCCCAGCACGGCGCCGGACGCCCCGATCACGACCGAGTCGTAGTTGAACACGAACGACAGCGCCGCGGCCCCCAGGCCGCACAGCACGTAGTAGCGGGCGAACTCGCGGCGCCCCCACAGCCACTCGATCTCCGTTCCGAACATCCACAGCACGAACATGTTGAACAGGACATGGAAGAAGCCGCCGTGGATGAACATGTAGGTGAGGACCTGCCAGACCCAGCCACGCTCGATCACCCACGCCGGCCGCAGGCCGAAGAGATCGATGAACCGAAGACCGGTGAGCTCGTAGAGCGTGCCGGAGAGCAGGAGCTGGAGCGCGAAGACCACGCCGTTGGCGATGAGGAGCCACTTGACGGTGCTCGGAAGCGACCCGCCGGTGGGATCGTAGGTGGTCCGTCTCATCCGGCCCCGTGGGTGGTCCTCCCGGGATCGTCCACCCGGAACTCGGTGCCGAGCTCCTCGGGCATGTCATGGGGCCAGCGGGCCGCGAGGACGCGCTCGAAGCGCGGGCGGTAGATCAGCTCGAAGGCCTCTTCCTTGCCTGGAAAGAGCTCGAGCGCGGCGTCGCGGCAGCGCTCCACGAGGTCCAGCGCCTCCAGCAGGGTAAGCTCGGGGTCCTGATACAGCCGCGCGAGCACGAGATCGACGAGCAGGCGCAGCCGTCTCAGCTTGCGGTTCTCGTCCTCCAGGGCCTCGCGACTCGGCATGCTTCGGATCCTACCCGCCAGCCAGATATTCGGTCACCAGCCTGACCCCGGCGCCGGTCGCCCCGAGCGGGTGGTACGGCTTGGGCTTGTTCACCCACGCCGTGCCGGCGATGTCGAGATGGACCCAGGGGATCCCGTCCCGGACGAAGAACTTGAGGAAGGCCGCGGCGTTCGAGGCGCCACCCCAGGCGTCGCCGCTCGAATTCTTGATGTCGGCCACCTCCGATTTCATCTTGTCGCCGAACTCCGGGAATACCGGGAGCGGCCACGCGCGGTCCCCGGTCCGCTTCCCGACCTCGACCAGCCGCGCGACCGTCTCCTCGTCGCCGAACGCGCCCGACGCGGCGTCCGCCAGCGCGACCACGCAGGCCCCCGTAAGGGTGGCCAGATCGATGATCTCACGCGGCTCCTGCTCGACCGCATACGCGAGCGCGTCGGCGAGGATGAGCCGGCCCTCGGCGTCGGTGTTGATGATCTCGATCGTCTTGCCGGAGTAGGAGCGCAGGATGTCGCCCGGACGGTAGGCGGTGCCGCTCGGCATGTTCTCGGCCGCGGGGATGATCCCGATCAGGTTCTTCCTGAGCTTCAGGAGCGCGGCGGCCTTCAGGATCCCGAGCACGGCGCAGCCGCCCATCTTGTCGTACTTCATGTCCTCCATCCGGGCGGAGGGCTTGATCGAGATGCCTCCCGTGTCGAACGTGACCGCCTTCCCGACGATCGCGGTGGGACGCGCCGTCTTCGCGCCGCCCCGGTAGTGGAGCACGATGAGCCGCGGGCCGTTCGTCGATCCCGCTCCGACGCCCAGGATCGCGCCCATCCCCTTCTCCTCCAGCGCCTCCCGGTCGAGGACCTCGCACTCGAGCCCGTGCTCGTCGGCCAGCTCGAGCGCCCGCTCCCCGAGGCGCTCGGGCGTCATCTCGTTGGGAGGCGTGTTCCCGAGCTCGCGGGTGTAGTTGACCGCCCGGGCCAGCATCGCGCCCCGGTCGAGACCGCGCCGGATCGCGGCCAGCTTGCGGCCGTCGGCCTCGACGACGGTGAGGCCCTTCAGCTCCTTCTTCTCGCGAGGCTCGGTCCTTCCGGGCTCCTCCTCCTCGGGGACCGTCTTGTACCGCTCGTCCTTGAACGCCGCCATGATGGCGGCCTCCGCGATGGCCTGTGCGATCGCCGGCGTATCGGCTCCGTCGGAGAGACCCGCTCCGCCGTGGAGGATGGTGTGGAATCGCGTGATGCCGTGCTGGAGGAGCCGCTGGGTTGCGCTTCCCATCGCCCGCCGGACCGCCTCGAGGTCGCACGCGTCCCTCTTTCCGAGTCCGACCACCACCACCCGCCGCGCGGGAATCCGGCCGGCGGTGTGGACGATCGTCGTCTCGCCGGGCTTCCCCGTGATCTCGCCATCGGCGATCAAATCGGTGATCTGGCCATCCAGCGCCCGGTCGACCGCGCCCGTGGCCCCGCCCGGCTTCGTGACCCCCTGGTACAGGTTCACGAGCAGCGCCGGCGTCTCGATCGTGGTGACGTCACCCTTGACGGCCTTCAGCTGCATCGACTCCTCCAGGTCTCCCTTCGTGGTCGTGTGTCGCTACCTGCCGCCCGACGAGCTCCCGCCGTCTCCCTGACGCGCCAACGCCATCTGGCCCTGCCGGAACGCATCCAGGAAGTCGATCGGAACCGGGAAGATCGTGGTCGAGTTGTTCTCGGTCGCCACCTCGACCAGGGTCTGGAGGTAGCGCAGCTGGAGCGCCTGCGGGTGGCGGCCGATGATGGCCGCGGCTTCGGCGATCCGCTCGGCGGCCTGGAACTCGCCCTCGGCCGTGATGATCTTGGCTCGCCGCTCGCGCTCGGCCTCGGCCTGGCGGGCGATGGCGCGCTGCATCTCCTGCGGCAGGTCCACGTGCTTGACTTCGACCCGCGAAACCTTGATGCCCCACGGATCGGTCCCCTCGTCGAGGATCCCCTGGAGCCGCGAGTTGATCTGATCGCGCTCGGCGAGGAGCTCGTCCAGCTCCACTTCGCCGATCACCGAGCGCAGGGTGGTCTGTGCGAGCTGGCTCGTGGCCCCGAAGTAGTCCTCGACCTCGATCACGGACCTGTCGGGGTCGAAGACCCGGAAGAAGACGACCGCGTTCACCTTGACCGAGACGTTGTCGCGCGTGATCACGTCCTGGGGCGGCACGTCGTGGGTGACCACCCGCAGGTCCACCTTCTGCATCCGGTCGATGATCGGCCAGAGGAGGATGAGTCCCGGGCCTTTCGCGCCTCCGGCCCGGAGACGGCCCAGGCGGAAGATCACCCCGCGCTCGTACTCCTTGAGGATCCGGATCGCATTGGTGAGGATGAACAGGAAGAAGACGACGACGACGGCGATGACGCTGATGCCTTCCATCACTCTCTCCTGGCTGAGGTCTCGATTCGACGGTCCTCGAGTCCGATCTCGGCGGCCACGTCCGGCCAGGCCTCGAGCGAGTCCAGGAGGAAGTCGGGCTCCGATGCCGCGAGCAGGTCGCGTCCGGGCGGGCCGGTCGCGACGGCGACCGCGATCGCCCCCGTGACCCGGGCGCACCGGACGTCGGCCGGGGTGTCGCCGACGATCACGATCTCCTCGCCGACGAACGAGCGCCCCGTCAGCTGCCGGGCGCGCTCGGCGGCGATCGGGGGCAGCCGGTCGCGCTCGCGGTCGTCCGATCCGAACGCGCCCACCCGGAAGCGGTCCCACAGGCCGAAATGGTCCAGCTTGAGGCGGGCCCCGGGCTCGACGTTGCCGGTGACCAGGCCGAGCACGACCCGCGGATCCTCCGCCAGCCGGGGAACGAGCTCGGGAACGCCGGGGAGGAGTCGATGGCCGGTCTCCGTCTCGAGCTCGGCCGCGAGCCCCGCCACATAGCTCTCGAACAAGGCGGCCATCCGCTCGGCGATGTGGTTGTCGCCGAAGCCCGCGGCGGTCATCAGGTCGTAGACGATCTGGGGGTCGGTCTTGCCCGAGAAATCGTCGGTCGCGGCCGCGCCTTCGGTCCCGAAATACCGGGTCAGCGCGCGCCGGAACGCCCGCCGCGGCGCGCCGCCCGCCGAAAGCAGCGTTCCGTCGATGTCGAAGAGGATCAGGCGATCCGCGGTGGGCACGAGCCGAACATACGCGGGGCCCGAAAGGGGTACAAGCGAACCGAGGCCGGTCTCAGACGACCGATCCTTCCTCGCCCCGATACCACCGGAAGAACAGCGTGGTGATCCCCATCCACAGGACCACCGTCCCGCCCAGCTTCATGAGGAGCCCCGCGAGCTGCTGGTCCTGCCGCTTGGTGATCCCGGGGATGGGCGGCGCCAGCTCGTAGGTGGCGTAGACCGGCAGCGCGGTAAAGGTGAGGTACAGAAACGGCGCCGTCATCGTGATCGTGACCGCGATCAGGTACCCGATCTTGAGCGGGTAGCCGAATCCGGGACGGTCCGGGAACGGCGCCACGACCGGCCACCACAGGAGGATTCCCGCGCCGAGCCACAGCATGTCGATCAGGAAGGACCCGGCCTGGCTCCCCATGAGCCCGTCTAGGACGGGCGGCCAGTGGGTGAGCCCGACGACCAGGTTGAAGGCGAGAAAGGCGGCCACCGGGTGGGTCAGGCGCAGGATCAAGGGGGACCCGCCCCGCGCCGCCAGGCGCCCCCACGCCCTGTCCGGGATCCCGAGGAGCCCCAGCGCCGGGGCGACCAGCGCGACCAGCAGGAACTGGAGCATGTGGAGGCTCGCCAGGTAGCCGGCGGCGAGGGCGCCGATCGGCCAGTCGAGGGCGAGCCAGAGGGCCGCCAAGGCGGCCGCGAACGAGGCCGTCCGCCACGAGCGGGCGGAAGGCCACTCCCCGGTGGCGGCCCGGGTCCAGCGGAGGTAGAGGAAGGCCAGGGCGATCACCAGGACCCACACGCCCACGTACGGACGCCACGCCCAGGTCCACGGGATCCCCTGGGCGGAGCACCAGAACTGCATGGGTCACCGGTCCGGGGTCGCGCCGGAGACGAGGAGCGGGAGGTCGTGCGCCCAGTCGGCCTGGCGGGTGCCGAACGGATAGACGACCCGCGCCGGGCCGTCGGGCGGGAACGCGAGGACCTGGGCCGCGTGGCCGACCGCGTAGCCGCCGTCCGCCGCCTTCGGCTCCAGGACGCTCGGGGGGAGACCGAGCGAGCGCTGGATCGAGTCGACCCGGGCCCGGCTCCCCCGGAGGCCGACGAACGCCGGATCGAAGCGGTCGAGCCAGGATCGGATCCGCTCCGGCGTGTCCCGCTCGGGATCGGTCGAGACGAACACGACCTCGACCCGACGGCGCCGCTCGTACCCCAGATCCTTGAGGACGGCCGCGATGTTCCCCATGTGGATCGGGCAGACGTCCGGGCAGTGCGTGTAACCGAAGAAGAGGAGCGCCGCCTTCCCACGGGTCTCCTCGAGGAAGTCGTACGGCTCGCCGGCCGTGTCCAGGAGCGTGAAGTCCGGGCGGGGGATGGCCTCGCCGAGAACCCGCCCCCGGAAGGCCGGGACCGCCCCCGGCTCCCGGCCACCCGCCTCCGGCGCCTCGCCGCAGCCGGGAAGGAGAAGGGCGGCCAGGAGCAAAGGGAGAAGACGGATCGACCGGGCGATGGTCACGCCGTCCAAGCTAGCCCGAGGCCTCCCGCCCGTCCCGATCGCCGGGTAGGTTACGGCCCGTCCACGCGTTCCCGAGACCCCGTCCCTGGAGGCTTCCATGCCGACCCCCTCCGCCGGCGAACCCGCCCCCGACTTCGAATTGCCGTCGACAGGCGGCCGACCGGTCCGGCTGTCGGACCTCCGTGGCCGGCCGGTCGTCCTGTTCTTCTATCCCAAGGACATGACCTCGGGCTGCACCGCCGAGGCCTGCGCCTTCCAGGCCTCGCTCCCGGACTTCTCCGAGGTCGACGCCGAGATCTTCGGGATCTCGAAGGACTCGCTGGACAGCCACGCGAAGTTCCGCGAGAAGGAGGGGCTCACGTTCGAACTCCTCTCCGACGAAGGCGGGGACGTCTCCGAGCGGTACGGCGTGTGGAAGGAGAAGATGATGTACGGGAAAACCCACATGGGGATCGAACGGACGACGTTCGTGATCGGACCCGACGGCCGGATCGCCCGGGTCTTCCCAAAGGTCAGGGTCGATGGGCACGCGGACGAGGTGCTGGAGGCGGTAAGGGGGCTCTGAGCCTCAGGCGCCCATTTGACAGGGCAGGGGCGCGTCGGATACGCTGGAAGCCGTTTCCGCGAGTTCCCGCTTCGCGCGTCGCCCCGCCACCCCCGTCCCGGAGGCGCGTATGTTCAGGTTCGTCTCGTTCACCGCCCTCGTCATCCTCCTCCCGGTCCTGGGCTGCAACGGAGAGTCCGGCGAGAACGGACCGACGGACGGCGAGCTGGCGGACTCGGTGAGCCAGTGGATCCACGCCGGGGAAGCGACTGCCGTCACGAACGGAGAGGCGTGCCTCTACGTCACCGCGGAGGGGGCGGACCAGAGCCTTTTCGGTGACTCGATCCGGGTCGCGATCGCGCCCGCTCCAGCCGAGCTCGACACCCTTCCGCCGACGGAGGAGCTGCCTCCCGCCTTCCAGGCCGCGGTCGCGCAGGGTCGGAAGGTCTTCCCGCCGCTGTACCGCTTCTACGCCTACGATGCGACGGGCCAGTCTTTCACGGAGTTCTCGCCCACGGGCGAGGCCGTGGTCGTGGTGGCCATGTGCGTCACCGGCCGGCCGGGAGACGAAGAGGCCGTGGAGCGGGCGCTGATCGCCCGACCCGATCCGGCCAACCCGGAGAACCTCCAGTACTTCGAGCCGGAAGAGCCGCCGGCCGAGTGCCGGCTGACGTGCGAGCTCGAGGGAAGCCAGGAGGCGGCCCGGGAGGCGGCACGCCCCCTGGAACGATGGCTGACCGGGACCGCCTTGACCGCCACACCGGCCTTCGCCGCCCAGTGCGGGACCTGCTTCAAATCGGGGATCGGTGGAGGAGGGGCGGGAAACAGCCCGTTCGCGGCGGTCGACTCGGTGGTGGCGGCCGACGACGTGCCCGTGGATTGAGGCCGGGCAGGCAGGCTTCTAGGGCTCGGGGGCCGGGCTGTCTTCGGCCACCAGCGCCTGGAAGTCGGGGCGATCGTGGAGGCCCTCGAACCACCACGTGTTCGCCACCTCGCCCCGCTGCCCGGGGCTCGCGGCCAGGTAGGAGCCGAGAAGCCCCATCACCTCTTCTTCCTGGCCCGCCAGGGTGCGCACGAACGCTTCGGCGTACAGGACGTTCCGGCCGGGATCCACGGTCTCGTCGACGCGGGCCCTCGTGGCGACCGCGACCGCGCTGTCGGCGAGCTCGGCCCGCGCCAGGACGGCCGCCACCGCGGTCTCGTTCCATCTCCTCCGAAGCACTTCCTGGGGCGGTGTCAGCCGGGTGTACTCCTCCAGGAGCGTCCACGCCCGAGCCGGGTCGGCGGGCACGCCCGGCAGGGTCATGAGCCAGAGCTGGCACTGGACGAAGGCGGAATCCTCCGGAAAGCGCCGGTTCCCCTCCCTGCACCACCGCTCGGCTTCGGCAGGCTCGTTCAGGTCGTACGAATGTGCGAAGAGACGCCACAGGATGTCGTCCGCCTCCTCCAGGTAGGCGTCCGCCTCGTAGGCGCGCTCGGCCGCCACTTTGGCCGCCTGTGTCTCGCCTCGCGCGGACAGCGGGATGCTGAGCGAGCGCCACGCTCCCGCCTGGTCCGGGTTGGCTTCGATGGCCGCCCGCAGGTCCTGCTCTGCGGCCCGCAGCTGCGAATCGGCCTGCACGGGGTCTCCCGCGGGATCGAAGAGCGCGCTCTTGAGGTGGAACCGGCCCCGGAGCTCGAGGACATCGGGGTTCCCCGGACTCACGCGCAAGGCGGCATCCGCGAACCGTAGACCCGCCTGGAGCCACCTCAGGAACTCGCCACGCGGGTCGCTGGATTCGAACCATTCGAGGCGGTCGTGGGCGAGCCAGCCTCGCTGAAGCCAGGGCTCGACCCACATCGTGTCGGCGGCTTGGGCCTGGGCCAGGAGCGAATCGGCCCGGTCGTACATTCGCCCGGCCTCCTCGAGGTTCCCGATCTCGACCAGCGGTGAGGCCTGCTTGCGGAGCTCTCCGGCCCGCTGGACGAGCTCCCACGCCGCGACGCTCTCGGTCCCGGCGCGCATCTCGGCCAGCCGGATCTCCTCCCCCAGGTCGCTCCTCAGGAAGTTCGAGACCTGTTCGGCCAGGTCGTCCTGCAGATCGAAGAGCTCACCTCGCGGCCGCTCGACGGCGGCCGCGGCGAGCACGGTGCCGGTCGGCCCGTCGACGAGCTCGACGTTGACCCTGAGCCGGCCCGCCGATTCCGAGACGCTTCCCTGGACCAGGGTTCCGGCGTTCAGCGCGCGGGCCATGCTGTCCGCCTGGACGTTGGCGTGCCGGAACGGCCGGACGCCGTTCCGCGAAACGACCTCGAGGCCGCGGACTCCGGAAAGCTCCCGGATCAGCGCTTCGGTGAGCCCGTCCGCCAGGTAGCCGAGGTTCTTCCCCGGGCTGCTGTCTTCGAAGTAGAGCACCGCCACGCGGTTGGCAGCCAGTCCGGGCGCCTCACCGATCCCCGGCGGGCGCACGAACGAGAGTCCGCCCGCCAGCGCGATCGAGGCCAGCGCCAGCCCGGCGAAGGCGACCCGCGCGCGACCCCCCGCGCCGGGTTCCTCGAACACGCGGCCGTAGCGACGCAGGCCGCCGCGGCCGATTTCGAACGTCCACGCGAGCAGAGCGACCGCCGGAATCGCCAGGACCCCCGCCAGGGCCAGGACGCGGAGCACCCATTCCGGGCCCCCGAGCCGACCGATCAGGAGCGCCACCGCGACCAGACCGAGGACGGCCGCCACGACGTAGGCCCCCACCGTCGTATGGACCCTCCGACGGACCAGCTCCCGATGGAACTCGCGCCACGGCTCCGCAGCGGCGGGTGGCAACGCGTCCGCCGTCACGTCCGGGCTCTCCACGACGGAGAACAGGGAGAGCGGTTCTTCCGAATCGGGGATCGTGTGCTCGCCCTGGGGAGTGAAGCGGAACTCGGGACGATGGTGGAGCTGCCGCTGGACGTCCTCGGTTACCAGGATCTGACCCGGGCCTGACAGGGCCTCGAGCCGGGCGGCCAGGTTGAGACCCTCTCCGTACAGGTCGCCGTCGGGTCCGGTGGCGACCTCACCCACGTGGAGGCCGATGTGGAGACGAGGCGGGGAGAGCCGGGCGGACTCCGCCCGCGCCCGGAAGGTCGGTTCCAGCGCGCAGGCCGCACGAACGGCGGCTTCGGTGCTGGGGAACTCGGCCAGCGCCCCGTCGCCGGTGAACTTGACGAGGCGTCCGTCGTGCCGATGAACCAGGTCGCGACACGTGCGCTGGAACACGCCGACCAGCAGGAGGGCTTCGTTTTCGTTCCGGGACGAGAGCCTGCCGTAGCCGACGATGTCGGCGAACCAGACCGCCGCGAGCCTGTGCGGCAGGGCCCTCATGGCATGCAGACCTCCGGGGGGCCTGGCTCCCGCCGATGCAGTATATGCACCGCGCTGCGTGGAGCAAAGGGACGTCTCTCAGCGGACGACCGAAAGCGAAACGGGCCCTCTTCCCGGTCGGAAGAAGGCCCGCTCCCCATGCGGCCGACGGGAGCCCGGGTCTAGGCCCCGAACGACTCTCCGCAGCCGCAGGTCGACTTGGCGTTCGGGTTGCCGATCTTGAAGCCGGCCCCGTTCAGCCCGTCGACGAAGTCGATGTTCGCCCCCATCAGATAGGGGGCGCTGAACTTGTCGACCAGAAAGTCCACCCCGTCGATCGACTGCACGGTGTCGCCGTCCTTGCGGTCGTCGAAGCCCAGCGCGTAGGAGAACCCGTGGCAGCCGCCGCCGACGACCCTGACGCGCAACCCCTTGTCCTCGAGCCCCTCCTTGACCTGGAGCTCGCGGATCTTGGTCGTCGCCGTGGTGGTCGCGCTGACGATCTGCTCCTGGCTCGCCGTCGCCTCGGTCATGGTCGTATCAGGCATCCATTTCCTCCATGTCGTATTGGCCCGGGTCCCTCGCGCGAGGCGCGATTGACCACTTCAAACGCTAAGGGAAAAGCGGCGGATCGTCAACCTTCACCGTCCACACTCCATCCCCAGCGAGCGCACATCCTTGTCCCCCGCCGCGCCCCGCTTTTCCCCAGTGAATCCACCAGATATGGGGCTCCTCAGGGGCGTCACCACTGTATGTTGTGGCCCCGCTATTGACACCCGAGCAGGGCCGGTTTACAATGGGAATCGCCTCGTCCCGAAACATTGAATTCGTGTGAGCGGGTCGTCCGGTGCCATCCGCTCGGGTCCGCCCGAATCACCGCGACTCATAGAGTTCCCTCTGACGCGGCGAGCGCGGCTCGTGGCGACAGAAAGGATTCGCCATGCCCCCACGCTCCCCGGACCGCTACCTGACCTTCCTGACCGAGCCCGACGCCGCCGAGATCCTCGAGCGCTCCAGAAAGACCCAGACCTACTACCCCGACACCCTGGCGGCCGACGTCCTCCGGAGCAAGTACCTCGCTCCCGGCGAGGAGGGACCGCTCCAGCTCTGGGAACGGGTGGCGCGGGCGCTGGCCTCGGTGGAGGAAGACAGGGAGTACTGGTTCGAAGAGTTCTTCGGGATCCTGTTCGACTTCAAGTTCGTCCCGGGAGGTCGCGTCATGCACGGCGCGGGCCGCGACGAGGCGCGCCGGAAGCCCACGCTCTCGAACTGCTACGTGATCCCGATCACCGAGGACAGCCTCGAGGGGATCTATCGGTGCCTGTACGAGAGCGCGATGGTGTACCGGACGGGCGGCGGGGTCGGGACCGACCTGTCGATCCTCCGGCCCAAGGGCGCGCCGGTCAACGCGACCGTTCAGGGCTCTCCCGGCTCGACCTCGTTCATGAACCTTCTGAGCGAGAGCACCAACACGGTCAGCCAGGCGGGCCGCAGGGGCGCGCTCATGCTCACGATGCGGGTCGATCATCCCGACATCGAGGACTTCATCACGATCAAGAACGACCGGAGCCGCCGCAAGGTCCAGTACGCGAACATCTCGTGCCTCATCACCCACGAGTTCATGCGTGCGGTGGAGGACGACACCGACTTCGACCTGCGGTGGGGCGGCCAGACGTTCAAGACCATCCGGGCGCGCGATCTGTGGCGGAAAATCATCGAGAACGCCCACGCGTCGGCCGAGCCCGGGATCATCTTCTGGGACACGATGCGCGAGTACCACAACGTGGAGTACGCGCATCCGATCGTCTCGACTAACCCGTGCGTAACGGGCGACACGCTGGTCTATACGGCCGACGGTCTGTACCCGATCGCCGAGCTCGCGGATAAGGGCGCGAGCCATGCCGTCGCGCTGGACGGCCGCTTCGGTGCGGGCCCGTGGGGGCCCGCGGGGGCTCCGTTCCTTTCGGGGGTCAAGCCCGTCTTCCGACTGAGCACCCGAGAGGGGTACGAGATCCGAGTCACCGAGGACCACCGGCTGATGACGACACGCGGCTGGGTGGCCGCCAGGGACCTACGCCAGGGAGACCGAGTCCGGCTGCTCAATCACAAGGGCGGATTCGGAAGCGAGGGAAGGGCCGAAGAGGGTCGTGTCCTGGGCTGGTTGATCGCCGACGGCCATATCACCGGTCGAGAGCAACAACGGAGGGCCGTCCTCGGCTTCTGGGGAGAGGATCGCGAGCTGGCGGCGGCCTTCGCTTCCCATGTCAACCACATGATCGGACAGGATCCAGCGGCTGGCCGCTACGTGGTCGGGGTCGTGGATGTCGAAAGCCGCAACCTCGCCATGGTGAGCTCGACCCGGCTGAGCGAACTCGTCGCCAGCGAGTACGGTCTGACGGCCGAAACCAAGACGGCGGGCCTTCCGCTCAAGGCCTTCCGGGCCTCCGAGGAATTCCAGCGCGGGCTGCTTCAGAGCCTGTTCACGGCCGACGGGCACGTCAGCGGGAAGCCGGAGAAGGGCGTCTCGGTCCGGCTGACCTCGATCTCGCTGCCGCTCCTCAAGGACGTCCAGCGGATGCTCCTCAATTTCGGCATCGCTTGCCGGATCTATGCCGACCGTTATCCCGCCCGCACCGTCGAGTTCAAGGGGAAGGCATACGACTGCTCCGCCGTCCATGACCTCGTCATCGCTCGGCAGAATCTGCTTCGTTTCGCGGACGAGATCGACTTCCTGACGGCTGCCAAACGCGACAAGCTGCGCACCCTGCTCGCCGAGTACGGCAAGCGGGGGCCCTACCGGGAAACCTTCACCGCGCGGTTCGAGGCCCTGGTCCCGGACGGTGAAGAACCTGTTTACGACCTCAGCGAGCCCGTGACCAACTCCTTCATCGCCAACGGGTTATGCGTTCACAACTGCGGCGAACAGGCGTTGGCCGCCTACACCGCCTGCAACCTCGGCAACATCAACCTCGCGCGGTTCGTCGGCGCTGACGGCGACCTCGACTTCGACGAGCTGGCCGAGGTCACGCGCACGGCGACCCGGTTCCTGGACGACGTCATCGACTACAACATGGAGAGCCACGCGCTCCCCAAGATCCGGGAGGCGGTGGCCGCGGACCGGCGCGTCGGCCTGGGGATCACCGGGCTCGCCGACGCGCTCGTCCGGATGCGGGTCAGGTACGACACCGATCAGGCCCTCGAGGTCGTCGACCGGATCATGGAGACGATCTGCAGGGCGGCCTACCAGACCTCGATCGACCTGGCCCGCGAGAAGGGACCGTTCCCGCTCTACGACTGGGAGGGGATCTCCCGGTCCAGGTTCATCCAGTCCCTGCCGGAGGACCTGCGCGAGCAGATCCGCCAGTTCGGGCTCCGGAACTCGACCGTGATCACGGCGCCGCCCGTCGGCACCGGCTCGATCGTGGCCCAGTCCTCGAGCGGGATCGAGCCCATCTTCTGCACCTCCTACAAGCGCCGCGTCAAGCAGGACGACGGCGAGACGTTCAGCGAGTACAAGGTCTACCACCCGCTGATCCAGGAGCTCTTCGGCGACGACGAGGAGCTGCCCGACTACGTGGTGACCTCGCACGAGATCGACCCCTACTTCCGCGTCCGCATGCAGGGGACGATCCAGCGCTGGGTCGACTCGTCGATCTCGTCCACGGTGAACCTGCCGACCGACGTCTCGATCGAGACGGTGGCCGACATCTACATGACGGCCTACAAGGCGGGGCTGAAGGGGATCACCGTCTATCGCGAGGGAAGCCGCGAAGGGATCCTCGTGACCGACAAGAACGCTGCCGAAAGAGCGCCGCCGACGGGGAGGCGCCGCCCGAGGCGAAGGCCGAGCCTGCGCCCGC
>DATEDS010000059.1:0-13830 GCA_035281565.1 Gemmatimonadota bacterium | reverse complement strand
GAACGGTTCCCGTCGGTCCGCATCCTCCGCCTCGGCAGGAACCGCGGTCCCGGGCCGGCGCGGAACGCGGGGGCGCGAGAAGCGGGCAACGACCGCATCCTGTTCATCGACAACGACGTGGTCCTTCTGCCGGGATGCGCGGAGCTTCTGTGCGAAGCCCTCGACCTCCGGCAGGAGGCCACGTTCGCGATGCCCGCGGTCCTCTACGCCAGGCGGGCCGGCACCGTCCAGTACGACGGCGCCGGGGCCCACTTCGTGGGCCTGATGATCATCGAGAACGCCGACCTGCCCGTCCAGCGGCTTTCCACCGAGCTCCGGGAGATCGATTCGCTGATCACAGCCTGCTTTCTGACGGACCGCCGCCGTTGGGGGGAGGATCCGCTCTTCGACGAGGCGTTCTTCTTCTACTTCGAGGACCACGAGCTGGGCCTTCGAGCCCGCCTCGGGGGTCACGCCATCCTCTCGGTCCCGGCGGCCCGCTGCCTGCACGGCGAAGGTTCGATCGGTGTCTCGCTCCGCCAGACGGGGGCGTACACGGGGGTCCGCATCCGCAACACGATGCTCAACCGGTGGCGGATCCTCCTGAAGCTCTACGAGGTGCGCACGCTGCTGCTGCTGTCTCCGGCGCTGGTTTCGTTCGAGGTGTTCCAGTTCACGGGAGCGCTCGCAAAGGGCTGGGTGCGCCACTGGCTGTGGGCCGCGATGGAGCTCGGGCGGGGACTGTCGACGATCGGGGCTGGAAGGAGGGCGTTTCAGCGGCACCGGTGCCTGGGGGACGGTGACGTGCTGACCGGCGGCCCCCTGCCCTTCAACCCGGCGCTCAGCACCGGCCGGACCGGACGGCTGGCCCGGGGACTCCTCCAGCGGGTCGCGCAGCTCAACTGGAAGATCGCGCATCGATTCCTGCGCCGCTCCATCGGGGAGCACCCCCGCGTGAGCCGGTCGCCAGCCTGACGTGGCCGATCCCGCTTCCGCCGATCGACTCAACGTGGCGATGGTCGCCGCCTGTCCGTTCCCGTTCCCGCGGGGCACACCGATCCGCATCCGGCGTCTGGCCGAGGCGATGGCCAGGCGGGGCCATCGGGTTCACGTCGTGACGTACCATCTGGGGGACCGTTGGGAGAACCCCCCCTTCGTCCTGCACCGGATCCCGGCCGTGTCCGGGTATCGCAAGACCTCTCCCGGACCGACCTATCGAAAGATCCTCGTCGTCGATCGCCGGCTGGCCGGCAAGCTCCGCGAGGTCCTCGCCTCCCATCCCATCGATCTGGTCCACGGCCATCACTACGAGGGGCTGATGGTGGCTCTGCTGGCCCGGCGGGCGGGCACCCCGATCCTGTACGATGCCCATACGACGCTGGAGTCGGAGCTTCCGAGCTACGGACTGGGGCTGCCGGGATCGTTCAAGCGTGGGTTTGGTCGCTTCCTGGATCGGAGGCTTCCCCGGTTCGCGACCCATACCATCGCCGTGACCGACGCCGTCCGGAACCACTTGATCGACGTCGGCGGCGTCATCCCGGAGAAGGTCACGGTGATCTCGAACGGCGTGGAGAGAGAGATCTTCGAGGTCCCCCAAGACGGGCGATGGAAAGGGGAGGCGGGGACACGGACGATCGTGTTCAGCGGGAACACGGCCGGTTATCAGGGAATCGATCTGCTCCTCCAGGCCTTCGCCCGGGTCCGCGCCGGGCGTCCCGATGCGCGGCTGCTGATCGTCACCCGCTCCAGCCTGGACCGCTACGAACCGCTGGCGCGCCGGCTCCAGATCCGGGACGCGATGATCGTCAAGCACGTGGATTTCGACGGCCTGCCAGGCTTCCTGGCGGGGGCGGACGTGGCGGTCAATCCGCGGATCGAATGCACCGGCATTCCTCAGAAGCTGCTGAACTACATGGCGGCCGGCGTCCCGGTGGTCTCCTTCCGCGGGGCGGCACCCGTGATCCGACACGAGCGGACCGGCCTCTGCGTCGCCGACGAGGACGTCGGCGCGATGGCGGCGGCCATCGAGAGGCTGCTGAGCGACGCCGCCCTGGCTCGTCGGCTGGGCGAAGCGGCCCGGCGGTGGGTCCGGCGAGCCCACTCGTGGGACCGGGCTGCGGCCGCGGTCGAGGCCCTGTACAGACGAGTGCTCGATGGGGAGGGCACGCCGGCAGGGCGTTGAAGGGACGCCCGCGCGATCTTCAGCCGTTGGTGGGGGCTCCGCCGCGCTCGGGTGCTGTCGTCAGCTCGGGGATCGGCCGACCCTGGAACCACGACGGGCGCTCCGCGTTGATCCACTCGAAGACGGTGGGAATGACGTCGATCGTCTCGTAGGCTCGTCCGCATGGCCCAGGACGTATACCCGGGCCGACGGCCACGAACCATCCATGGTCGACGTGGTTGCCCGAGCGCCCGGATGGCAGCCGGAGCCCGGGCCCCCAGACGATCTCGCCGTAGCGCTGCGACCGGACTCCACGCGATTCCTGAATCGTCACGTCCGCCCAGCGCACCTGGAGATCGGGCAGATAGCGTCGCGCGGGTGCGTCCGGCCCGACCAGATCGTCCGCCCGCTCGACGCCGGCCACGAACGGCCTGCCGGAATCGATGTCGACGAAACCCAGGAATGCCTCCTCGAGCTCCCGACACAGAGCCTCGTACTCGGCTCCCGGCTCGACGATTCCGGCGGCCTCTCGACCTCGCAGGTTGATTCGTACGTACGCGTTCAGGTCGGCGGGAAGGGTGAAGAACCGTGTCCTCGACCAGTCGTGCATCCGTCTAGACCACAGCGGGACGAGGGCATGATTGACGCCGGCGGGAAGCCGGGTCGTGACCTGTCGCACCAGCTTCCAGGGCAGCGCCTTCTTGACCCGGTACGCGAGACCCCGCCTCGGCGCATCCCCATCCTCGCCTCCCGCGTGAACGCGCTGGACGACCCGGTCGAACTGTTCCGTCCATCCCCGGTTGACGCCCATTCCATGCAGCGCGAACGCGACGATCCTGGCGTTTGTGGGCGCACCGTCCACGATCGTCCCGAGCGCCCGGTCCCAGGCCTCGTAGATCTCCACGCAGGCGTTCTCGAGTACATGGCGCTCGTGGGGGACCAGGCCGTCGACATCGATCTGGGAGAGGTTCCACAGGTAGTGCGTGCTGCGGTGGGGGCCTCCAAAAACGGTGAGGAAGAGATCCCATTCCCCTTCGCCCAGGAGGGCGGCGGAGAGGCGACCGAACTGCTCGATGGAGGCGAGCGCTTCCTCGCGCTGGCGAAGCAAGGTCCTCGCCGTCTGGGGACCGAACAACTCGGGGCGCAGTGCCGGCTTGCCGAAGTTTCGCTGAAGCCGACCCCAGAGCCCTGCCGGATGGGTGCGCCGGCCGAAATCGTCGTGGCACTGCCACCCGTTGAGGAAGAAGCCGTTCATGCCCTCGGGAGGGTCGATCAGAAACGGAACGTCCAGCAAGGCCAACCGGCGTTCCCTCAGCGAGGGGGCGCCCGTGAAGGGCCGGATCGGGAGCCAGTCCGGGTCGACGTACTGCAGCCGCATCGCCTCCGGCCGCCACAGCTTGTTGAAGAACCAGCCGTGCTCGCCGAGCCGCGTCGACGTCCAGAAACTCGGCCAGACCATGCTGAGGAATCCGGTGGGCTTCGCCTCGAGAGTGCCATGGCACCCGCGGGCCCTCAGCGCGGCCAGATTGGGGAGTCGCCCCTCGGCGAGGAGCCGCTCGACGAGAGTGATCTCGACGGCGTCGAGCCCGATCAGGACGCAGGGTGACGACCCGCTCACGCGCCGGCCAGCGCCCGGTAGGTGTCAACGGGCATCCGGGTACCCCCACCGGCCAGGCTGTGACGGCACGCCTCGACCACCGCAACGGCGCGGTAGCCGTCGTGCACGTCGGCGCAGCCGGAGGGCGCGCCGCGGATCGCGTCGGCAAAGGATGCGAGCTGCCGCTCGAAGCTCTCGTGTGTCCGGGTGGACCTTCCAATGGCTCGCCGGACGCAGGGATGAGCGAGCTCACGGATCCGGGCCCCGGCCTCCGACAGCCGATCCGGAACCCGGCGCGAGCGAGACAGCCCGCCCGGGCGGACGACCAGCGTCCGGTCGACGAGGTCGACCTCCAGCCGTTCCAGGTACCGTGGAGCGTACGTCGCTCTGCACTGCGCGACGATATCCGGATCCGGCCCGAGGTGAAGATCCAGCTCGACGCCCCCGCCCTCCGCTCTGCCGTCCCCGAGCCGGCGCGCCGAGGCCTCGCGGACGGTCAGCCCGGTGATCCAGCCCACCAGATCGATCTGGTGGGAGGCGACGTCATGGAGCACGAGATCGAGGGGGACCGGAGAAATCGATGCTTCCGGGCGCCACTTCGCGTCGGCCGCGAAGGAGTACCGAATCGCCCGGAGGGACCCCGGCCCAGTGGCGAGCTCGTCCCTCAGCTTCCGATAGCTGTCCCGGAATCGACGGTTGAACCCGACGCACAGGACCGTGCCCGCCGTCTGGACGGCGTCGACCATGCGCTGGGCATCGCAGAGCCGCGTGGCCATCGGCTTCTCGACCAGGACGTGGAGTCCCGACTCCATGCCCTGGAGAGCGAGCTCGGCGTGCGAGTCCGGGTGGGTAGCCACCAGGATCGCCTCCAGCCCGTCGTGGGCGAGCAGCTCGGCCGGGGACTCGAAGACGCGGATCCCGGGCAGCGAACGACGGACCCGCTCGCGCCGTTGCGCCGAGAGGTCGCATGCGGCGACGATCTCCCAATCGGCGCTGCGGGCCAGGGCCCGTCGGTGGTACCGCTCGAAGACCCTGCCGCAGCCGACGATGCCGATCCGGCGTGGCGCTCGATCCATGGCTCGTCTCTCACGGGCTTTCAGGTTTCATCACGGACTCGTTGGCAAGATAGCGGGAGGCAGGCGCTGAGGCTCACACGCCGGCGGCGCGGGAGGGGTGTTCGGTGGTTTCTCGCGCGCGGCTCGTTGACGACGTGCCGTTCGGACGAGAGACTCTCCCAGCATGCGTCCGGAAACCCGCTACGCTCGCAGCGGCAACGTCAACATCGCCTATCAGGTCATCGGCGAGGGTCCGTTCGACCTGGTCTACGTTCCCGGTTGGGTGACGAACCTCGAGTACGGCTGGGAGAACCCGCTCGTCGCGCGCTATTACCAGCGGCTGGCGTCGTTTTCGCGGCTGATCCTGTTCGACAAGCGGGGGACCGGTCTGTCCGACCGCGTTCCGGACGCGGCGCTGCCGACTCTCGAGCAGCGGATGGACGACGTGCGGGCGGTGATGGACGCCGTCGGATCCGAGAAGGCCGCATTGATGGGCCACTCCGAGGGCGGCAACATGTGCGTGCTCTTTGCCGCCACCTATCCCGCGCGGACGATCGCGCTGGTGACCTTCGGCATCTACGTCAAGCGGATTCCGAGCCCCGAGTATCCCTGGGCTCCAACCCCCGAGGAGCGTGAAGAGTGGCTCGGGCGGGTGGGTGAGGAATGGGGTGGGGTGGTCGACCTGGAAACCCTGGCCCCCAGCCTGGTGGATGATCCGGAGTTCCGACGGTGGTGGTCGACGTATCTGAGGCTGAGCGCGAGCCCTTCAGCCGCCGTCGCTCTGGGGCGGATGAACACGCAAATCGACGTCACCGCGGTTCTCCCGAGCGTTCGCGTCCCGACTCTCGTCCTGCACCGGACCGGAGACCGGGACATCCGGATCGAGGAGGCCCGGTACATCGCCGAGCACATTCCCGGCGCGCGGCTGGTCGAGCTTCCGGGTGACGACCATCTCCCGTGGACGCCGGACATGGATCTCGCGCTGGACGAAGTGGAGAGTTTCCTGACCGGCTCGATCCGGCGTCCCGAGCCCGACCGCGTCCTGGCGACCGTTCTTTTCACCGACATCGTGGATTCGACCGCCCGGGCGGCGGATCTCGGCGATCGGCGTTGGCGCCAGACGCTCCAGACGCACCAGGGAGCCGTCCGCCGCGAGCTCGATCGGTTCCGCGGCCGTGAGGTCAAGACCACGGGAGACGGGTTTCTCGCCACCTTCGACGGTCCCGCCCGAGCGATCAGGTGTGCGCTCGCGATCCGCGACGCCGCCCGCCTGGCGGGGCTCGATGTCCGGGCCGGGCTCCATACCGGGGAGTGCGAGACGATGCCGGACGACATCGGCGGGATCGCCGTCCACATCGCTTCGCGCGTGGTCACCCAAGCGGCTCCCGGCGAGGTCCTGGTCTCGCGGACGGTGAAGGATCTGGTCGCCGGGTCGGGGATCGAGTTCGAGGATCGGGGCTCGCGTCCGCTGAAGGGCCTCGACAGCGAATGGCGACTCTTCGCGGCGGTGGCCTGACCCTCGATCCCCCGCTACCTTTCTCCGCCTATTCACGCTCTCCCGCCCTCCGGGAAGGCCCGGACCGCGGGGGCTCGCCTCCACGTCGGGAGGCGCGATCGAGCCTTCGTGCCGCGCGAAACGGTTTCGCGGCACCCCAGAGAGGCCCATGTTCGATGAGTTGAGCGCCAAGCTCGACGGCGCGTTCGCGCGCTTCCGCAGCCGGGGCGTCCTCGACGACGAGATGATCGCCGAGGGGATGCGCGAGGTCCGCCGGGCCCTCCTCGAGGCCGACGTGCACTATCGGGTCGCCAGGGAGTTCTGCGCCCGGGTCGAGGAGCGGGCCCGTGGTCGGGAGGTGGCGCGCTCGGTCACCCCCGCCCAGCAGGTCATCAAGATCGTCCACGACGAGCTGGTGGAGCTCCTGGGCGGAGCTCACGCGCCGCTCGTCCTGGCGAAGCAGCCGCCGACCGTGATCGTGATGGCGGGCCTGCAGGGCTCGGGAAAGACCACCACGGCGGCCAAGCTGGCCGCCCGGCTCGTTCGCGAAGGGCGCCGGCCGCTCCTGGTCGCGGCCGACGTCCACCGTCCGGCGGCGGTCGAGCAGCTCGAGACCCTTGGGGGTCGGCTCGGGGTCCCAGTCGTCTCGAACCGGGACGGGCGGCCCGCCGAGGGGATCGTCGAGGAGGCCCTCGAGCGGGCGCGGGCCGAGCGGTGGAACGTGGTGATCGTCGACACGGCCGGCCGGCTCCACGTGGACGAGGAGATGATGCGCGAGCTCGAGCGGGTCGTGGCCGCGGCCGAGCCCGACGAGCTCCTCCTGGTCGCCGACGGGATGACCGGGCAGGACGCCGTGCGGAGCGCCGAGGCCTTCCGTGCGCGCCTCCCGCTGACGGGGGTCGTCCTCACCAAGCTGGACGGCGATGCGCGGGGCGGCGCCGCGCTTTCGATCCACGCCGTGACGGGGCTGCCGATCAAGCTGATCGGGGTCGGAGAGAAGCCGGACGGGCTCGAGTCGTTCCACCCCGAGCGGATGGCCGGGCGGATCCTGGACCGTGGCGACGTCGTGACGCTGGTCGAGAAGGCGCAGCAGGCTCTCGACGTGGAGGACGCGGCGAGCCTCGAAGAGAAGGTCGGCCGACGCGGGAAGTTCGATCTCGAGGATTTCCTGGTGGCGATGCGCCAGATCCGTCGGATGGGGCCGCTGGAGGGGCTGCTGGGGCTCCTGCCGGGAGTCGGCAAGCAGCTCCGGGGAGTCGAGGTGGATCCCGACCGCCTGAAGCGGATCGAGGCCATCGTCCTGTCGATGACGCCCGAGGAGCGCCGGCACCCGAAGGTGTTGAACGGGAGCCGCCGCAAGCGGATCGCCCGGGGGAGCGGGACGACGGTCCAGGAGGTCAACCGGCTCCTCAAGCAGTTCGAGGAGATGAACCGCATGATGAAGCGGCTCCGCGGGACGGTTCGCGGCCGCTGAGGACCCGGCGGGCCGCGGTGGCCCGCCGACGAATACCTGAGGTCGAGCAACCCGAAGAGGAGGACAACGATGTCCGTTCGGATCCGGCTGAGGCGCATGGGCGCCCGGAAGCAACCTTTCTATCGCGTCGTCGTGGCCGACTCGCGGAGCCCGCGGGACGGTCGTTTCCTCGACACGATCGGCACCTATAACCCGCGCGCCGAGCCGGCCGAGATCCGGATCGACCGGGAGAAGGCCCTGGCCTGGCTCGAGAGCGGGGCCGAGCCGACCGACACGGCTCGCTCGCTGCTGTCCCGGGTCGGAATCTGGCAGCGCTTCCGGACCGGCCAGTGGCCCGCCGGCGCGGCCGCGGAGACCCCGCCCGCCACGACGGCGCCGCGGTCCGCGGAAGCCGCGGCCGCCGGTTCGGAGGAGACTCCGGCGGCGGAAATCCCGGCCGGAGAGTCTCCGGCCGGAGAGGCCCCGGGCGAGGAGGAGTAGGCTGGTCTCCGTCCCGGCCTACGTCACGATCGGCCGGCTCGTCAAGGCGCACGGGATCAAGGGCGAGGTGGCGGTCTTCCCGCTCACCGCTCACGTCGAGCGGTTCCAAGCCGGGCGCCGCGCCTTCCTGAGCTCGACCCCCGAGGGCGACGACGCGACCCCGATCCGGATCGAATCGAGCCGGAGCCACGCCGGCCGGGTCCTGCTCAAGCTGGACCATGTCGAGAACCGGACCGTGGCCGAGCAGACGGTGGGGCGATACCTGGTGATCCCGCGGGACGAGGCGGAAGCGGCGCGGGAGGAGGGAGAGTTCTTCCTCCACGCCCTGGTCGGCCGCCCGGTCGTGACCGCCGACGGTCGCCGGCTGGGCGAGGTGACCGACGTTCAGGAGCCGGCGGGGAGGGCGATGCTGGAGATCGCGGATTCCAAGAGGGTGCGTCGGTTGCTGCCGTTCGTGAGCGAGTTCGTGCGCGAGGTCCGGGCCGACGAGATCGTGGTCGAGCCGCCGGAAGGGTGGGAGGAGATCTGAGGTGCACGTCAACGTCCTGACTCTGTTCCCCGGCTACTTCCGCGAGCCGCTCGCCCAGTCGATGACCGGCCGGGCGCGGAAACAGGGCCTCTTCTCGTGGGACGTGATCGACCTCCGGGACTTCGTGGGGGAGGGGGAGCAGGCGGACGACTATCCGTACGGCGGCGGTGGCGGCATGGTCATGAAGCCCGAGCCCGTCTTCCGGGCCTGGGAGGCCCTCGGGGAGCCGTCCCCGTTCGTGCTCCTCTCGGCGCGTGGCCGGCTCTTCACCCACCGGGTGGCGGTGGAGCTGTCGGTCCAGCCCGAGATGACGCTCCTCTGCGGCCACTACAAGGACGTCGACGAGCGGGTGCGTGCCGCGCTCGTCACTGACGAGATCTCGCTCGGTGACTTCGTTCTGTCCGGAGGAGAGATCGCCGCCCTCGCCGTCATCGATGCGGTCGTGCGTCTCGTGCCGGGAGTGCTGGGTGACTTCGACAGCGCGCAGGGCGACTCGTTCCACGACGAGTGGCGGCTGGGCCCGCCCTCGTTCACGCGTCCCGCAGTGTACCGCGGAATGGCCGTGCCGGAGGTTCTCCTGTCCGGCGACCACGCGGCCATCGCCCGCTGGCGGCGGGAGGAGTCGGACCGGATCACCCGCCAGCGGCGTCCCGACCTGCTCGATCGGGCCGCCACGGAGGACGGCGACCGCTCGTGACGTGACGCCCGCGACCCGCGGACGTATATTATTCGTCTATCCTGAAACGCAGGGGTTCCCATGATCGCCGAATTCGAAACCCAGCAGCTCCGCGAGGACGCCCCCAACTTCCGTCCCGGCGACACCGTGCGCGTCAACGTGCGGGTCCGCGAAGGTGAGAAGGAGCGCCTCCAGGCGTTCGAGGGCATCGTCATCCGCCGCAGGGGCGGCGGCCTCAACGAGACGTTCACCGTGCGAAAGGTCTCCAACGGCGTCGGGGTCGAGCGGATCTTCCCGCTCCACTCGCCGGTCGTCTCGGACATCCAGCTCGTGCGCGAGGGGCGTGTCCGCCGTGCCAAGCTCTACTATCTGCGCAACCTCTCCGGAAAGGCCGCCCGGATCCGCGAACGTCAGCGGTCCTAGGCGGTTTCGGGCCCGGCTGTGAGCGGACTCGAGGGACGCCTCGGGACCCTCTCCGTCTCCGAGATCGCGGCCCTTCTGTCCAGGCGCCGCTCCGTCGGCCGCACCACCATCGGCTTTCTCCTGCGCGACGAGCGCGCCGGCGTGCGCGAGCTCGGTTTCCGCTACCTCGAACACGCCCGCGACCGCGAGCGCGAGCGGGCGCGACTGATGCGCCTGCTGGCCGCGGAGCGGGAGCTCCTTTTCGACGAAGTGCTGGTCGTCGCCGGGGTGGACGAGGCCGGCATGGCGCCCATCGCCGGTCCGGTGGTGGCCGCGGCGGTCGTCCTGCCGCGCGATTGGCTTCCGGATGGGCTCGACGACTCCAAACGACTGGACCCCGAATCCCGGGAACGGCTGGATCGTGAGATCCGCCGGTCGGCATCGGCCGTCGGCGTCGGTGTCGTGAGCGAGCGCGTCATCGACCGGGTCAACATCTACCAGGCGAGCCTCCATGCCATGCGTCTGGCCCTGCGGCGCCTGGGGATCGCGATCGACCTGGCCCTTCTCGACGGCCGTCCCCCGCGCAGCTTCCCGGTCCCCCACCGGGCGGTCGTGGGCGGCGACCGCAGGGTGCGGTCGATCGCTGCCGCCTCGATCGTGGCCAAAGTGGCGCGCGACCGGCTCTTGAGGGAGGCGGACCGGCGCTGGCCCCAGTACGGCTTCGCACGCCACAAGGGATACATGACCCCGGCCCATGTGGTAGCCCTCCGCTCTCACGGACTGTGTCCTTTCCATCGGCTCTCGTTCCCGCGCGTCTGGGAGGAGGCCGACGCCATGGGGCCCCTCTACCGCCAGCTGGCGGAACGCCTGGAAGGGGCCGTCTCGGACGCCGACCTGGAGGCGGTGGCATTCGATTTCGACGCGCGGCGCGCCGAGCTCCATGCCTCCGAAGAGCGGCTCTTCGCCCGGCTTCTCGAGGCGCGGCGGGAGGCGGTGGCGGAGGCCGGAGCCAGCGCCTAGCTTGCCCATACCCCCGCAATCGGGTCCGATCTTGCACCTGCCACCTCGCGACCTTTCATGAAGAAGCCGGTCTATCTCGACTATCACGCCACGACACCCTGCGACCCGCGGGTCGTCGAGGCGATGCTGCCCCTCTTTCACGACGAGTTCGGGAACCCGTCGAGCCGCGGCCACGCGTTCGGCCGGGCCTCCGAGGAGCGGGTCGAGGCCGCGCGGCAGGAGGTGGGGCGCGCGATCGGCGCCAGGGCTGGCGAGATCGTCTTCACGAGCGGCGCCACCGAGGCCAACAACCTGGCCCTCATCGGGGCGGCCCGCTTCCGACGCGCCGCCGGGCATGGCGACCGGATCGTCAGCGCGGCCACCGAGCACAAGTCGGTGCTCGAGCCCCTTCACGCCCTGGAGGAGGAGGGATTCCGCGTGACCTTCCTGCCGGTCGACCGCCACGGAGTGGTCGATCCGATAGCGGTGGGCGCCGCGATCGCGGACGGCGGGGCGATCCTCGTCAGCGTCATGCTCGCCAACAACGAGATCGGCACCATCGAGCCGATCGCCGAGATCGCCCGAGCCGCCCACGAAGCCGGCGCCTGGATCCATACCGATGCCGTCCAGGGAGTGGGGAAGATCGCCGTCGATGTGGAGGCGCTGGACGTCGACCTGCTCTCGCTCTCGGGTCACAAGTTCTACGGGCCCAAGGGCGTCGGGGCGCTCTACGTCAGACAGAAGCCGCGCCGGATCAAGCTCGCTCCGATCCTGACGGGGGGTGGCCAGGAACGGGGAATCCGCTCCGGCACGCACAACGTCCCCGGCATCGTCGGGCTCGGCGCCGCCTGCCGGCTGTGCTGCGCGGACCGCGAGGCGGAGGGGATCCGGCTGGCCGGGCTCCGTGATCGTCTCGAAGCCGGCCTCCGGCAACGGATCGAGGGGCTGCTCGTCAACGGCCATCCGGTGGACCGGCTCCCGCACAACCTGAGCGTCTCGATTCCTCACGTGGACGGCGAGGCCCTCCTCCTCTCGCTGGACGACGTCTGTGTCTCGAGCGGCTCCGCGTGCCGTTCCTCGGCCCCCGGCGCCTCGCACGTCATGAGGGCGATCGGGCACGACGACGAGCTCGGCAAGAGCACGATCCGGTTCGGGCTCGGTCGCTGGACGACCCAGGAGGAAGTCGACTACGCGATCGGCCGCGTGGCCGAGGTGGTCGACCGGTTGCGCGCGATGACCGCGTTCGCCTGACGGCGCTGGAAGCCCCGCCTCCGAACCCCGATCCCGTTCCGACCGTCGCGGTAAACCCCAAAGGGGCGCGCCGCGCGCTCTCCCGGCACCCGTGGATCTATCGCGCCGACGTGGCCGCCCTGCCGCCGGGCCTGCCCAACGGGGAGATCGTGCGGGTCGTCGACAACCGGGATCGGCCGCTCGGGCGAGCGACCTGGTCCGAGCGCTCGCAGATCGCGCTCCGATTCGTCCGCTGGGAGGACGAGCCGGTGGATGACGCGTTCTGGGCAGCCCGTCTGGCGGCGTCGATCGAGCGGCGCGAGCGGGCCGGGATGACCGGGCCGGCCCGGCGGCTCGTCTACGGCGAGGCTGACGGGTGGCCCGGCCTCGTGGTCGACGAGTACGGCGACTGCCTGGTCGTTCAGACGCTCACTCCGGCCGCCGCGGCTCGCGAGGGGCCGTGGACCGAGCTCCTGGTGGAGCGTTTCGCCCCGCGTGCGGTCGTCGCCCGGAACGACCTGAAGGTGCGCCGGCTGGAGGGCCTGGAGGCGGGGGTCGCCGTCCTGCACGGAGAGCCGCCGGAACCCTTCCCGGTCACGATCGGTGACCGACGGTTCGTCGTCGACGTGATGGGCGGACAGAAGACGGGCGCCTTCCTCGATCAGCAACGGAACTGGCGCGCCGCGGCGCGCTGGGTGGGCGATGGGGGGGTCGCCCTGGACGCGTTCTCGGGCGACGGCGGCTTCGCGCTCCACCTCGCGCCGCTCGTCGAGCGGGTCGAGGCCGTCGAGATCTCGGAGGCGGCCGCCGCGCGCGGCCGGCGCAACGCCGAGACGAACGGGATCGTCAACGTCGAGTGGAGGGTCGCGAACGCGTTCGACCGGCTGCACGAGCTGTCTGCCGAGGGGGCGCGGTTCGGGGCGATCGTCCTCGATCCGCCCGCGTTCGCGAAGAACCGGAAATCCGTGGCCGCCGCCCGGCGCGGCTACAAGGCGATCAACCTGCGTGCGATCCAGTGCCTCGAGCCGGGCGGAATCCTGGTCACCTGTTCCTGCTCCTACCACATCGACCGCGAGCAGTTCCGGGAGATCGTGGCCGAGGCCGCCGCCGACGCCGGCCGGACGGTCGAGGTGCTCGAGGTCCGGACCCAGGCCCCCGATCACCCGATCCTCCTCTCCGTCCCGGAGACGGAATACCTCAAGTGCCTGATCCTGCGGGCGCAATGAAGCGGTCCGGGGACGCCCGCGCTAGGTTCTCGCCGATGCGACCCCGTCGATCTCTCCGCAGCCTCGCGGGCTCCCTTCGGCCGGCCGTCCTCGCCGTCCTCCTCGCCGGATGCGGCCCCCCGCGGGAGGTGGGACGGGAACCGATGCTGGACTGGCTCCAGGGCGCCCCACTCCCGACGCCGCGCAGCGAGGTCGGGGTGGCCGAGCTGGGCGGCCGGATCTACGTCGTGGGCGGCCTCGCCGCGAACCGGTCCGTGTCGGCGGCCGTCGAGATCTACGACCCGGTCTCCGACAGCTGGTCCTCGGGCCCCAACCTGCCGCAACCCGTCCACCATGCCGCGGTGGTAGGGACCGGAGGTCGGCTCTACGTGATCGGCGGCCATCGCGGGGTTCCGTTCCAGCCGGTGGCCGCGGTCTTCGCCCTCGACCCCGCGCTGGGCGCCTGGGAGACGCTGGAGCCCCTTCCCCGGGCGCGCGGGGCGCTGGCGGCGGTGGCCGTCGATGGACGGATCTACGCGATCGGCGGG
>DATEDS010000058.1:0-2982 GCA_035281565.1 Gemmatimonadota bacterium | reverse complement strand
GAATCGTCGCGAGAAGATGGGATCCGCGTGGAGACGAATGCCGAGATCCATACGATCGAGAAGTCCGGTGGTCGCTTCCGGATGCGGATCGGAAGCAAGGAGAGCGAGGTCGTGGAGACGGACATGGTCGTCCACGGCGGGGGGCGCGTGCCGGATCTCGACGATCTCGACCTCGAGGCGGGCGGCGTGGAGCGGGAGAAGGACGGCGTGCGGGTCCACAGGACGCTGCGGAGCGTCTCCAACCCCGCCGTTTATGCCGCCGGCGATGCGGCCGCCACCGACGGGCTCCCGCTGACCCCGATCGCGACCAGGGAGGGGATCGTGGTGGCGAAGAACCTGATCGAGAACGCTGGCGACACGCCCGACTACACCGGCACGCCGGCCGTCGTCTTCTCCGATCCGCCCCTGGCCGGCGTGGGACTGCGAGAGGACGAGGCGCGCGAACGCGGGATCGCGGTGAACGTCCATCACGAGGAAACGACCGACTGGTACTCCTCACGCCGCCTGGGCGGGATCCGCTCGGCCTTCAAGGTCCTGATCGAGGAGGGGACCGGCGAAATCGTGGGAGCCCACCTGCTGGGGCCGCACGCCGAGGAGGCGATCAACGTCTTCGCCCTCGCCATCCGTCACCGGATCACCGCCAGTGACCTGAAACGGACATCGTGGGCCTATCCCACCGTCTGCTCCGACATCTCCCATATGGTGTGAAACCGGGAGAGTCGCCCGCGACTCGGGCCACGTGCGGACCTTTTGATTCAGGCGCCCGCTAGCGTACCGCGGGCAGGATCAGCTCCGGGATGAGCTCGGCCTGCGCGTACCGCCAGCCGCGGCTGCTGTAGTTGGCGCCGAAGACCGCGATCACGAGGTCGAGCTCGGGGACGACCGTCAGGTTCTGCCCGCCGGCGCCGAGTGCGGAATACGTGTGCACGGTGCCTTCGCCGTACGGCATGTCGGCGCCCCACCAGAGGTAGCCATATCCTCGATCGCCCATCCGATACAGCGGCGAGGTTGCCCGCGCGACGAACTCGCTATTCAGGATCCGCCGGCCCTGCCACATCCCGCCGTCGAGCATCAGCTGGCCGAACTTGAGGAAGTCGCGTGGCAGGAACTGGGTTCCGCCGCCTCCGTAGGGATTCCCGGCGGGGTCCAGGATCCACCCGTAGCGGTCGATCTGCAGCGGCCTCGCGAGCAGGCGATCGAACAGGTACAGCGGGTACTCCTCCGTGGCCCGGCCCACGACGCCGAGGGCGAGATTCGGGTTCGCGCTGCAGTAGATGGCGGTATCGCCCGGCGCGAACGCCATGGGCACGGTCAGCGTGTACCGAAGGAAGTCCGGCTCGTCGCGATCCCACATCCCGTCCTCTCTGCCCGGGGCGGCGGGATCGGAGTCGTCGCAGTAGTACCCGGAGGACATCGTCAGGAGGTGCTCCAGCGTCATGGCTCGCTTCCGGGGCTCGAGATCGGCCGGGAACGAGCCATCGTTCATGACCTGGTAGACGGGGCTCGAGAGCGCGAGCGGCTCGCCCGCCTGGATCGCGGCGCCGACGATCGTCGCCGTCACGCTCTTGGCCGCCGAGCGTGTCTCGTGGAGGTGGTCCCGGTGCTCGCCGTGGAAGTACTCCTCCAGCACGAGCTTCCCGCGCCGCGCGATCAGCAGCCCGTGGATCTGAGGGGCGTCGATCGTGTCCATCGGCATGTCGAGCAGCACCTGTACGAACCGTTCCGCGTCCGCGCGGTCGATGCCGGCCTCCTCGAGCGTCCCCGTGGTCCAGCCGTCCTCTCGGGCGAGCGGCGGCCGGTAGACGTAGCGCTCCGGGTTCAGGCCGCGCGGGTAGAAGTCGCTCAGCTCGTCGTCCCGGTGGAAGTCGTACGTGCCGCCACGCATGGGGAACACCAGACTCAGCACCTCGTTTTCCGCATCGTACGACCCGCGGACGATCTCCCGCTCCTCGGTCTGTCCCGGGCGCTTGCCCAGGAGCTTGACGACGTCGCCTTCCCGAACGAGGCGCTCGACCCCGAGCCAGGCGCCGAAGTCACGCTCCGGATTTCGTAGGAGAGCGCCAAGCGTGCCATCGGGCCGTTCCCGGACGAGCAGGTAGAAGGTGAACGTGTCTTCGAACGGCAGGACCTCGCCGATCCAACGGTCCTCACCGTCCGGCCAAAGAACCACCGGGGACGCCCGGCCGCCCATGGCCGGCGACCCCGGGGGAATCCACACGCCCCGGATGGCGCCGTCCATCTCCAGCCTGCCGCGAAACGCGCCCTCCCCGCGCGGCAGCTGGAAGGAGAGCTCGTCTCCCTCCGCGCGGACGGGCAGAAGTCGCGCCGTCATGTCCGCCGTGTACGTCGTCCCCGTGCGCTGGACGATCAGCGGACCGCGCGCATCCGGTCCGAACCGGCGCTTCGCCTTCCAGAGGCCTTCCAGCTCGTCGGCCGGCGGGGAGGGGTCGGATCGGGGGAAAGGGTCGGGTGGATGGGGTACGGTCATCACCAGGGCGAACGCGAACGCCAGAGCGGGAACTCGGGTCACGGGGGCTCTCCTGCCGGGGTGAAGGCGCTGGAATCCACCCTCTTGGACACACCAAAGGCGGCTTGCGGCCAGGCTCCCCCGGACCGGAGGCGGGTGCCAGGCCGCCGGGATGACCGCGAACCGGAAAGGGCTGATCGGTTACGAAGGCGGGACGATCCGCGATCCGGGAAATCATGGAAGTCCCGATCGAAGGTCGCGATGGCGTCGGCCTCACGATCCCGCGCGACCGCCACGATCGCGGCGTCGGTGAAGCTGAGGCCCGTGGCATCCAGCTCGCGGAAGACCTGGTAGGCGGAGAGAAAGTGCGGCGAGCACGGCACGAGCTCGATCTCGCGCGCTCCCAGCAGGATCTCCCCGACGGAGACGGCCGTCGCCAGATCCCGTCGCGCGGACAGGACGGTCACGATCTCGAGAAAGACGTACTCGAGCAGGAGGATCGGGCCCCACTCGCC
>DATEDS010000057.1:0-9249 GCA_035281565.1 Gemmatimonadota bacterium | reverse complement strand
TTGCCGCGCGTGGACCGATAAGCCTTCCTGCGCTCCCTCGAGCAACCGCTCGAGCAGACGGCCATCCTCCCAGCCGCCACGAGCCACGAGCTGGGCCACGCGGCAGGCGTCCGTCAGGAGACCCCCCAGCCCGAGCGGGTCCGCGGTCCGGAGATCGGTCGCCTCGGTCATGGCGGCGAAATCGGCGACGGCTTTCTCCAGGCTCGGACCCCCCGCCGAACCGGGGAGGAGCGCCGCGGTGGCTTCGAGCTGGACGGCCGTGACCAGGCCGTCCAGCGGATCGTGCTGCCCCATCGAGGGGATGAGCGGCCGCGAGAGATCCGTGCTCATCTTCCAGACCATTCGGCGACCGCCTCCACCGTAAGGCCCATGGGCAAACGCGGCGTGAGCCGCAAGGGCGAGCTCCCGCGCCCACCGGTTGAATCGCGGGTCGCCCGTGCCGCAAGAGACCTGGTCCAGGGCGTGCATCCATTTCGTCAGATAGTGGAAGTACTGACCGTCCCGGTCCCACTCGAGCCTTTCGTCGAAGGGCTCCCCGGGTCCGCGCTCAGGAAGCTCCTTGCCGATCCGCAGGCCCCCGGCGGTAGGATGGAGCTCGCCCTCCCGCTCGTCGAGCCCGCTGATCCACCCGGTTCGGGGAGCGTCGGCCCGGTAACGGGCGAGTACCAGATGCACTTGGTCGACCAGGCGAAGGGCCAGCTCCGTGTAGCGCCCCTCACCCGTCCTCCGAGCGAGCCCGAGGAGGTTGCAGACCGCGAAGGCGTCGGTCCAGAGGTATCGTCGAGGGGGCCGGTCCGAGGTGAGCCCGGTGCGTTCCGCGAAGCCCATCATGAGCGAGATTGCGCTTTCAAGCTCGATCTGCGCCGCCCTCGACATGCTTTTCAGGCCACCGCCATCAGGGCTCCTCGAAGGACTTCAGCTCGATCAGGGCAGGCCCTTTCGATCGATCGGCCAGATACGCTTCCACCTCACCGATGAACTCGTCGACGTCGATCCCCATCCAGATCTGTCCCGCGTGAGGGCGCAGCCGGTCGATCCCGCGCCGTGCCTGCCGCCGGCCGGCCGCCACGTTCCCTCGAAACAGGTTCAGGTTGGCGGCCGCCACATGGATGATCCCCTGGACGAACCAGGCCCGCGGGCTGGTCCTGCCGGCGGCATGCCAGAGCCCCTCCAGCACCTCGTGGGCCTCCCACCAGTACGCGAAGTTGTACAGGTCGATCCCGTAGAGGTACGGCTCGTTGGACCGCCACTCCGCAGGGGACCAGTCATCCAGGATGGGGGCCGCCGTCCCGTACGAGTGCCCGCCCGGATCTCGGTGGGGATGAGGGTGGAGGCCCGGCAGGAAGCGATAGGGCGGGAAGGGTCGGGACGAGTAGCGCGGCCAGGCGGGGTCCTGCGGGCGGGGCTCCGGCGCATCCTCGACGGGCGTCAGCGCCCCGTCCCGCCCGCGCGATCCGCCGGAGCGCGGGCCAGCGATTCGAGCGCCGACAGGATGCCTTCGGCGCCCGGGTTGAGGGCGATCGGGGACACGTAGCTCCACGCCACGACCCCGTCGGCATCGATCACGAAGAGGGCGCGCTCGGCGATGCCGTCGGATGCCCGGTAGACGCCGTACGCGCGGGCGACCTCTCCCTTGGGCTCGAAGTCCGACAAGAGCGGGAAGCGGATCTCCCGGTCGTGCGCGAAGGCGGCGTGACACCAGACCCCGTCCACCGAGATCCCGAGCAGCGCGGCGTTGAAGCGCTCGAACTCCCCAAGGAGCTCGTTGTACTGCGCCATCTGGTCTCCGCAGACGGGGCTCCAGTCGGCCGGATAGAACGCCAGGATGACCGGCCGCCCCCGGAAGTCGGCCAGGGACAGGGTCCGGTCGGGCGCGCTGGGAAGCTCGAAGTCGGGCGCGGCGGTGCCGGGCGGGAGCGGAAGCGAGGACATCCGACGGCCGGTCTCGCTCATGAAACGGACTTGGGCGTGTCGAATCCCGCTCGCCGGACCGTGCCGGGCGACACGTCCGCCCACCGATCGACCGTGACCCGCAGCTCGACGATCCCGCACGTCGGCACGTTGTCGATGACGGGCTCCGACAGCTCGTTGACGAGCTCGGTCAGGCCCGGATTGTGGCCGAAGAGGAACACCTGCTGGAGGTCATCCTCGAGGTCGCGGATCGCCTCGAGGAGCTCGGCCGGGCCCGCCATGTAGATCCGCTCGTCCTCGCGGATCCTGTCGACGGGATAGCCCACCGCCTCGGCGATGATGCGCGCCGTCGCCAGGGCTCGTACGGCCGGACTCGAGACGATGAGATCGGGCGCGTCGCCTCGGGCCGCCAGCCGACGCCCCATCTCCGGCGCGTCCCGCTTCCCCCGCTTGTTGAGCGGCCGGTCCCGGTCGGCCAGCGAGGCGTCCTTCCAGCTCGACTTGGCGTGGCGGATCAGAAACAGGGACTTCAATGACCGCTAGTCGACCGCGTCCGCGGCGTCCTCGGCCTTGTCGCCGATCTCCTCGACGCCTTCGCCGATGGCCTCCCCGGTCTCCTCGATGGCCTCGCCGGTGGCTTCGACTCCCTCCTCGAAGTCGCTCTCCTCCTCCACCACGACCGTGTCGGGGACCGACAGGTCGTCCTCGCCAGCATCGTTCTCGCCGCACCCGGCGAAGGTGAGCCCGGCGATCAGCAGCGCGACCCAGAGAGCTCGAAGCGCGTTCATGCGTCTTTCTCCTTGGTGGTTGAGATTGCCCTTGTCGGTGGAACCTCGCGGGGCCTGCGGCGGCCTGCGGCCCCCCGGCCCCTACTTCCCCCGTACGATCCCGTACATGACGGTCTCGTAGTGGAGGCCCTTGATGGCGAGCTCGAACGCCTTGACGAGGTAGGCGCCCGGGAAGCGATGGACGCGCCGCTTGTGGCGATAGAACTCCTGGTTCAGCCGGTAGAGGAGCCGCGCGTCCTCGAGAGAGAGGAGCCGGGCCTGGATGTCCTCGCGTAGACGGTCCACGGTCCGGCGGACCTCGGCGAGCCGGCGGTCCGGACGGGCGCGGACCAGGACGTCCCGGGCCCGCTCGACGAGCGCCGAGAACTCGGCCAGCTGGTCCTCGGAAAGCTCGAGGACGCGCCGGCTGCCCCCCTCCAGCGCCTGGCGCCCGCCCCGCTCGAGCGCTCGCAGGCGTCGGCCGAGCTCGGCCGCGGCGCGGGCGGCCGTCCGCTGGCAGGCGAGATCCCGGCGGTACGCCTTCATCAGCAGGCCGAGGTACCGGCCGCGCTGCTTCCGCACCAGCCCTTGCCGCCACAGCGACCGGAGCGCCGCCCGGACGTCGGAGTGCCGGACCGCACCGCCGCGGAAGATGTGCGGGTTCAGGCGGTCGATCAGGTCCCCCGCGCGGCGGTAGATCTCCCCCGGCCCGAACAGGCTCTCCAGGATCCGGTAGTAGTTGCTCTGCATCTCCTCCGGCGTCATCCGCTTCGGAACGAGCTGGACCTCGTCGTCCGAGTTGTTGCCCGAGAACTCGGCCTCGATGAGCCGTCCCTCCTGGCGGAGCCGCTCGGCGAGGGGCGTGTGGGGAACGGGGGTCAGCATCCCCGCCATCGCGGTCGGGATCGCCACCTGCTTGGCGAAGTCGGCGATGGCGTCGGCCGTCGAGGGCGTGTCTTCGTCGCCGCCGAAGATGAATCCCGCCATGACCTCGATCCCTTCCGACTGGATCCGCTCGACCGTCGCGGCGATGTCGACCTTCATGTTCTGCTTCTTGTTCATCGCCTTGAGCGCCTCGGGATCGGGGTTCTCGATCCCCAGGAAGACTTCGTTGAAACCGGCCTGCTTCATGAGCGGCAGCAGGTGCTGGAGCTTGGGGCTCCCCAGGTCGAGGCTGGCCTGGGTATAGAACGAGAACGGATAGTCGTGCTCGCGCTGGAACTCGATCATCTCCTCGAGGATCGTCTCGATCGCCTCGGGGTTGCCGATGAAGTTGTCGTCCACCGTGAAGATCCCTCCCCGGTGGCCGAGGTGGAACAGGATCTCGAGCTCCTCCCGGATCGACTCGACCGTCTTCGGCCGCGTGAACCCGCCGTTGAACTGGATGATGTCGCAGAAGTCGCACCGGAACCGGCAGCCCACGGTGGTCTGTGCCATCAGGGAGCGGTAGTCGTGGATGTCGAGAAGGTCCCAGCGCGGCGGGGGCGTCCGTCCGAGCTCCTGGAAGATGGAGCGGTCGTTGAGCGCTTTCCGGGAGCCCGCCTCCTGTGACGCGATGGCATCAGGGATGAGGAGAAGCGGCGTCCCGTCCCGGTGTTTCGCCAGGTCCTCGTGGAGGAGCCGGTTGATCGCCTCCACCCATTGCCCGCCTTCGCCCCAGACGAGCAGGTCGAGCCCTTCGTGGAGGACCGCGTCCGACGCGTTGCGGGGTTTCAGCATCTGATCGCGGTAGCTCGATGGATAGGGTCCGCCGAGGACCCACGGCGTGTCGAGCCCGCGGGCGGGGCCGCTCAGGAGCTCGACCAGCGAGCGCTTCTGGACCGACATCGCGCTCGTGAAAACCGCGTCCGCGGAGGCGATCCGCTCTCGCAGCTCTTCGTCCGGGGGCTGGTCGACGTTCAGGTCGATCAGCTCGAACTCCCAGTTGGGCGGCATGAAGGCGGCGAAGGTGATCAGGCCGAGCGGAGGAAAGGCGGCCTTCTTGCCGACCATCGGCATGATGTGCCGGAAACTCCAGAACGAGTTCCAGGGAAACTCGGGCGAGATCAGCAGGCCCCGCTTGGGCCGGTCGTAGGCCGTGAGCGGGGATCCTTCGATCTCGAGCTGGACGAGGGGCGTCATCGCGTCCCCATTCTTAGCTGGAGATGACCCGATGTGCAACGCGCGAACGGGGCGGGCCGCATGCCCGCCCCGCGAGGCGACCGGGTCAGGCCGTGGAAGCGGTCTTCTTTTTTCTGAAGAAGGCGGCGATGATGGGCAGGAGCGCGCCACCGAGCGCGCCTGCGCCGATCTCGGCACCCGCGCCGCCGCTGGTGAGAAGGCCGAGGATCACGCCGCCGACGATCCCGAGGATCGAATTCATCGGGACGCCGGGGTTGCGTGAGCGAGTCAGCAGGCCGCCGATGTTCCCGCCGATCAGGCCGCCGACCAGGTTGAGGACAAGGTCCATCTCCTGCCTCCTTCACTGGAATGGGTGTCGGGCCGCGACCCACGACCCGTCTTCGTAACCTAACGACCGGTCCCGGCCTATGCGAGGCGGTAGGGCAGCCTCAACCTTATCGTATGTAGTCATTTGCATCAAGTTTGGGAAGCTGGCTTCCTACTTGCAGGAAGGGAACGTCATGATGAACGTCGTCGTGCTCATGAACGATGGACGCCGCCGGAAGGGCATCACCGACCGTTTTCAGCCCGAGCGGCCGTTCCTCCTCCTGCGCCAGGTCGATGTGGCGGGAAACCCCACCGGATACGTGGACGTGGAGATGCGGGACATCCGCGCGGCCTTCTTCGTTCACGACCTGGCCCTCAACCGGACGAGCCGCCACACCATGCACGACGCCCCGTTCCAGCCCCCTCTGCCGGACCCCGCGAAGGGAACGATGGTCCGCGTGCGTTTCACATGGGGGGAGGTCATGGACGGGGTCATCTACGACTACGACCCCGACGCCCGGGCGTTCTTCCTCCATCCCCACGGACCGCTGAACCGGGCGTACAACGTGGAGCGGGTGTACGTGACCCGCGATGCGATCCGCGAGCTCAAGGTGCTGGCCACTCCGGCCACCGCTTCCAACGCCTGAACGAAGCCCGTCGCCGGCCACGGCGATCCCCGGACGCCGCGCGTCCGGCTAAGTTCCGCGGGTGGGCCTTCCCTCCCGTCGCGAGCGTCGGCTCGTCGGCCTGTCGGCCGGCGCGGGCGCGTCTGTCCTCGTCCTTCTCCTCTCCGCCAGCGAGGCCTTCCGCGCCCTCGAACGCCGGACGGGCGATCAGCTCCTCGAGATCGAGCGCGAGCTCGGGGGCGGCGGAATCGCCGACTCCTCGATCGTCATCGTCGACATCGACAACCGGACCCTCCGTCTCTACCAGAACGACCTCGGGAGGTGGCCCTGGCCGAGGAACGCCCACGGCGCGATCCTCGAGCTGGTCGGCCTCGGGGAGCCGCGGCTGGTCGGGTACGACGTGCTCTTCAGCGAGCCCGACCTGGCCCGCCCCGCCGCCGACTCGCTCTTTCTCGAGGCGGCGCGGGCGGCCCCGCCGACCCTGCACGCGGTCCTCTTCGACGAGCCGGACGCGGATCCGGTCCAGGCGGCGCGCCTCGAGCGAACCCTCCTCGACCGGGGTGACCGGCTGGCCGCGCTCGAGCGGTTCGCGCTCCGGATCCCCCCGAACGAGCTCTCCGCGCCGTCCTACACGACCGCCGACCTTCCGCTGGCGGGCCTCCTCGCCGCGGCGGCCGGGATCGGCGCCATCAACCGCTCGCCGGACCCGGACGGCGTGGCGCGCCGGGAGCGCCTGGTCGCCCGTTTCCGTGGCCTCGCCTATCCGGGGATGGCCCTCGCTCTGGCCGTCGGCGGCCCGTCCGGGTACGACCGGCTCAGTGCGGAGGACGGCGCGCTCCGGCTCGACGGGACGCGGCTCCCCCTCGAGGACGGACGCCTCCGGCCCCACTGGCGGGGATCCTACGCCGACCGGCCCTATCGGGTCGTCCCCGCGCACGACGTCCTGAACGCCTACGCCCAGCTCGCGATCGGGGCGGAACCGGACCTGGATCCCATGGTCTTCCGTGACCGGATCGTCCTGGTGGGCTCGAGCGCGACCGGGGTGGCGGACCTCCTGGCAGGGCCCTTCGCGCCGGTCGAGCCGGGGGTCTTCCTCCATGCCACCCTGCTCGACACCCTGCTCTCCAAGGACTTCCTGCGGGTCCTTCCGCCGGCCGTCGGCCTGGCCGCCACCCTCCTCCTGACCCTGGCGAGCGGCCTGCTGCTGGCGCGGATCCGATCCCTGTCCCGTGCGGCCGCCGCCGCGGCCGCCCTCCTCCTCGGGGTCGCACTCCTGGCGGGCGGCGCCTTTCTCGGAGCGGGATGGCTCCTTCCTGTCGCTGCTCCGGCGGCCGGGATCGTCCTCGCCACGACCGGAGCCATGGCCGGGAACTGGCTTACCGAGGGCCGCCGGCACCGCGAAGTACGGAGCGCATTCGGCAAGTTCATCCCCCCGGCGGTCGTCGACGAGATCACCTCCGCCGGCACCGATCCGCGCCGCGTCCACCGACGGGAGATCTCCGTCCTCTTCAGCGACGTCCGCGGCTTCACGACGCTGTCCGAGCGCTCGACCCCCGAGCTCGTGATCGAGACCCTGAACGAGTACATGGCGGCCATGGTCGGGATCGTGTTCGACTTCGGCGGGACGCTCGACAAGTTCATCGGCGACGGGCTCATGGCATTCTTCGGAGCCCCTCTCCCGGACCCGGAGCACGCCCGCCACGCCTGCGCGTGCGCGACCGCCATGGTGGACCGGCTGGAGGAGCTGAATGCGGGATGGGAGGCGGCGGGCAAGCCACGCCTGGCGATCGGGATCGGCGTCCATACGGGCCATGCCGTGGTGGGCTTCGTCGGCGACCCCGAGCGCCGGCTCGATTACACGGCCATCGGCGATACCGTGAACGTCGCGAGCCGCCTGGAGGGCCTCACCAAGGAGACCGGGGCCTCGATCCTCGTGTCGGCGGCCACGATCCGGGCGGCCGGCGACGGCGTCCCGGCGCAACCGCTGGGGAAACTCGCGGTCAAGGGTCGCGCCGAGCCCATCGACGTGTTCGCGCTGGGAGTGGCGCCGCCTTGACGGACGGCCGGCGTTTACGCCTGCGATCGCCATGATTATGTTTAGGTACCGATGAACAACCCGTTCGTGGAGCAGTTGATCGAAGCGCTCCTCTCGGGGTCGGGGCCTCTCTACCTGGTCCTGGCGCTTGTCGTCCTGGGCGCCCTTGCGGCCCGCAGGGCCAGCCGGGACCCGGCCGTCCAGCGTCGCGCCCTCCTCGTGGCCGGGCTGGTCCTGATCTTCGCCCTTCTCCAGATCTTCCTCGGCCAGATCCCCGAACAGATGGCCAGGCCTGACAACCTGACCTACGTCGTCCTCAGCGTCTCCGTCCTCATCCTCGGGTACCTCTCTGCGCTCCTGATCGGGACGTTCGTGTTCGTCGACTTCCTGCTCGTCCGGCTGCTCAAGTTCGAGATACCGAACATCCTGCGGGACGCGAGCGTCTTCGCGTTGTTCTTCGTCGGCGTGCTCCTGATCCTCTACCGCCGGACGGACCTGGACGTGACCGGCCTCTTCACGACCGCCGGAGTGCTCTCGATCGTGATCGGTCTCGCCCTCCAGGACACGCTCGGAAACGTGTTCAGCGGGCTGGCGATCCAGACCGAACGCTCGTTCAACGTCGGCGACTGGGTCCGCTTCGGGGATCTCGAAGGGGTGGTCGTCGACGTGTCGTGGCGGGCGACCAAGCTCCGGACGCGGCAGAACGACCTGGTCATCATCCCGAACACTCAGATCAGCAAGGACGTGCTGATCAACTACAGCGCCCCCACCCGGGTCCACGCCATCCAGCAGGAGATCGGGGTGCACTACCGTCATCCGCCTGCCGGCGTCATCGCCGCGATCGAGGAGGCGGCCGACCAGACCGATGGAATCCTGAAGCGACCACGGGTGGACGTCCGGACGTTTCACTACGGTGACTTCGCGATCACGTATCAGGTCAAGTACTGGATCAAGGACTACGCGGACCTGGAGGACATCAGGAACGCCTTCATGACGCGGATCTGGTACGCGTTCCGGCGCAACGACATCGAGATCCCGTTCCCGATCCGGAACGTCTTCCTGCAGCAGGTGACCCAGGAGTCGCTCCAGGCCGAGTCGGAGAGGCGCGAGGAGCGTATCTTCCGGTATCTGCGGCGGGTCGAGGTGTTCGGCGCGCTCAGCGAACAGGAGGCGCGGGAGCTGGCCGGACGCACCCGAGTGGAGCAGTACTTCCGCGGCGAGACGGTCATCCGGCAGGGGACCGCCGGCGACTCGCTCTACATCATCGACGACGGGCTCGTCGAGGTCATCGTGAGCCACAATGGACGGAGCGAGAGCCTGGCCCAGCTCGGGCCGCGCTCGTTCTTCGGCGAGATGGCGCTCCTGACGGGGGAAGAACGGACGGCGACGGTGGTGACCCTGGCGCCGACCGACTTCATCGTGGTGGATCGTGAGGCCTTCCGGGAGACCCTCGAGCGCAACCCGCCGATCGCCGAGAAGATCT
>DATEDS010000056.1:0-3883 GCA_035281565.1 Gemmatimonadota bacterium | reverse complement strand
ACACGATCACCCGGCCCCGGTCGTCCCGGTCGTGTCCCCGCGCATTGCCGCGGCCCTGGGCATCGAGATCCGCGGGGGTCAACGCGATCAGCGCGACGGCCAGCCCCGCCAACCCGAAATCAATGGCTCGCATACGAATTCACCTCCCTGGAAGGATGGCCCACCGCGCTATACCCGCGGGTCCGGACGGGGGTCCGATCCCCGACCACGCCCCGGGTCACTCCCCGGCAGGTCGCGGCCGGGATGAACGGCGCCCGCCTGCCGCACGTCCCTCCGTCCGAAGGAGCCGAACGCCCCTTACCTCTCCATCCCGTCACCAGGAGCTCGTCCATGCTCGCCGGAAACGTGCGCTCCCGCTGGAGCTGGATCCTCGTCGCCTCGCTGCTCGGAGGCGCCCCGCTGGGCGCTCAGCCCACGGCCGACGACGGTCCGACCCTCCAGTATCGGATCGACCTGAACCGACGCGAGGGAGACCGCTTTCACGCCTCCCTCACCGTGGATGGCCTGGCTCCCGGAAACGCCGTCCTCCAGTTCGCGTCCACGGCGCCTGGGACCTATCAGGTGATGGACATCGGGCGGTTCGTGGGCGCGCTCCTCGCGTTCGACGCGAGCGGGACCGAGATCCCGGTCGAGCGGCTGGGCACCAACCAGTGGCGGATCTCGGACCCCGCCCGTGTGCGCGAGGTGACCTGGACGGTGGCGGACACGTGGGACGCGGCGGTCCAGGAGAACCCGATCTATCCCATGGCGGGAACGTCGATCGAGGACGACCACGTGCTCCTCAACGCCCACGCGGTCCTTCCCTTCCCGGCCGGACTCCAGGACGCGCCCGTCGAGCTCAGCCTGATCGTTCCTGAGGGATGGGTGGTGGGGACCGCTCTCGAGAAGGGGCCGGATGGGGATTACGTGGCCGAGGACTACGACTTCCTCGTCGACTCGCCGATCCTGGCCGGAGACCTGACCGTGGCGTCCACCGAAGTGACCGGAGTCCCGATCGAGATCTACACGTACTCGGCGGATGGACGGATCCGATCGAATGACCTCCTGGGCGCGATGGACTCGATGCTGCACGCCGCCGGCGAGTTCCTGGGCGGGCTCCCGGTCGACCGTTACGTCTTTCTGTACCACTTCGAAGGCCCGCCGGAGCCGGGCGCGACCTACGGCGCCTGGGAACACTCCTATTCCTCCGAGTACGTGTTCCCCGAGGTCCCGTTCTCGGAAACCTTCGGGCGGACCCTGAAGGACGTGGCGGCTCACGAGTTCCTTCACATCGTCACACCGCTCAACATCCACAGCGAGATCATCGAGGACTTCAATTTCGAGAAGCCTGTTCCTTCACGGCACCTGTGGCTCTACGAAGGCGTGACCGAGTGGGGAGCGCACGCCTCGCAGCTGCGGGGCGGGATCAAGTCCCCCGTGGCATACCTCGAGGAGACGGCGCGCAAGATCGCCATCGACCGGGCGCAGTTCGACCCCAGCTACAGCCTGGAACAGCTCGCCCTCACGTCCTACACGCCGGAGGGGCAAGCGCAGTACGGCAACATCTACCAACGTGGGGCCGTGGTCGCCGGCCTGCTCGACATCCGTCTGCTCGAAATCTCGGGCGGCCGGCGCGGGCTCCAGGAGCTGCTCCTCGAGCTGATGGACCGCTACGGAAAGAGCCGCCCCTTCGAGGACGACGAGCTCTACGACGTCGTGGTGGAGATGACCGACCCGGCGATCGGGCGTTTCTTCGACAGCTACGTCGAGGGCGCCGAGCCGCTGCCGATCGCCGAGTACTACGACAAGCTGGGAATCGACTTCATCGACGATCCCGAGCAGCCGCGCTTCGAGATCCGGCCCGACCCGACGCCGGAGCAGGCGCGAATGCGGGCGGCATGGCTGGGCGAGAGGGCCGCGGCGTAGGCAACCCGGCTACTTCCCGGTCTTTCTGTGCGGGGCGTGAACCGGCTTCGACTGGGCCGACCCACGCTGCCTGAGCACGATCGAGAGCACCACGATCGTAAAGACCGCGAGGAATTCGCTCTGCCAGTTCTGGAGGGACTCGAACCAGAACCGGGACGAGCTGACGTAGCCGAGCACGTCCGTCGCCGGCTCACCGTGCAACAGGCGCTCTTCGTTGAAAGCCCGGGCCCCTCCAACCGCGTGGAGAGCCATGGACGCGAAGAATAATGCACCGAACGCCAGCGCGAGCGAGTTCTCGTACAGCGCGAGCCGCCACCCCCCGCGCCGGACGACCCGCGGCGCTTCCGGATCCCTGGCGTGCTTCCGGGGATCCTCGTCCTGCGGAGCCCGGGCGTCGGGGTCCTTCGATTCCGCCGATCCCCGCTGGAAGAGCCAGGCCGTCAGCATGACGTAGACGGCCATCTGGAGGAACTCGCTCTCCCAGTTCTCGAAAACCGCCTCGGCGAACTGCCCACCGGTGACGTAGGCGACAAACGACTCGGGCGCCTGACCGTGATCCCGGCGATCTTCGTTCTCCGCCCGGTGGCCGGCGAGCGCCTGTCCCCCGATGCTCGCCAAGAACATGACGAGCAGCGTGATCGACAGGCCGTTGCTTCGCCAGAAGCTTCGCACCGCGCGAAGGGCGCCTATCTCTTGCTCGATTTCCTGCTCGACTTTTTACCGCGCTTGCCGCTCTTCTTCCCACCGGCTTTCTTGGCAGGAGACCTTCTACCGTCACCCTCACCGCCGCCCATCTCCGCTTTCTCGTTGACGCCGTCGCCCAATACGCGACCCAAGGCGATCTTGGTGAGCTTCTCATCCGCCGCCGCTTCCTCGTCCAGCGTCTGCCCGAGCAGCGAGACGGCGACGTCGTGCTCCATCTGCTCCGCCCAGGCCCGGGCCGTGCCGTAGGCCGAGATCTCGTAATGCTCGACACGCTGGGCACCGGCGATGATCACCGCGTCCCGGCGCGCTCCCCGAGGGACTTCCCTGGCATGCTCGTCGCCTTCCTCGAGCAGGCCCTCCATTCCCTTGCACTTCTTGCCCTTCGGCGACTCGCCGAGGTCGTCGAAGATCCGCTCGAGACGCTCGACCTGGGCACGGGTCTCGTCCAGGTGCCCGCTGAGCGCCCGTTCGAGATCCGCGTTCGACGACGCCTTGATGAGCTTGGGAAGGGCCTTGGTGATCTGCTTCTCGGCACTGTAGAGGTCGCGGAGCTCGTCCAGGAACAGCTCGTGGAACGTCTTCGACGCCATGTCCCCTCCAATGAGGTAGATCCTTGACCGTCGGACCGGCGAGGCCGGTCGTGGGATGCTCTCGAGAGGACTCGATTCTACGGAAGGAAGGCGCGGCCTGGCTGTCTAGCTTCGAACATCGGGGGCGCCGAGTCGCTCGTACTCGGAAACGTCGTGAATGGAGCCCGGGATCAGGGCACGTTTCAGCGGGGGGACTCGGCGAGCGAGAGCCTGCGGGCGCCTCCCTGGTGCCGGAACTCGTCCCGGACGACCTCCCCGCCCGCCACCTCGTAGACCACGCGGGAACCGATCAGGATCCGCACGCTCGGCAGATCGGACGGGACCCCGACCCGATAGCTGGCCCGGCTGCCCCGGTTGCGAACCAGCACCGAGCCTTCCCCGACCAGGAACCCGACCGAATCGCTCCGCACCTCGACGCGCGCGGTGTCGTCCCTCGTCATGATGAGTTCCACGGCTCCCTCGGGCTGCCAGCCCTCGAAGCTGACCTCGAGACCGCCATGCGGAACCAGCGCGACCCCGGCTTCCCGTCTCCAGGGGTCCACGGTCGCCGGGTCCGCGGCGTCCTCGGCCCCGGGTGTCCGGAGGATCCTCTCGATCGCCTCCCGGACGGGGGACCCGGGCACGACGGCGGCCGCCACGGCTCCGGCGACCAGGAGCCCGGCCAGGGAAGCCACCCGGAGGAC
>DATEDS010000055.1:0-12741 GCA_035281565.1 Gemmatimonadota bacterium | reverse complement strand
GGGATTCGAGGAGGGCGGCCCCCTGGAGGTCGTCGGCCGCGGTCGCCCTGAGCCATCCGGCGGCCCCGACCGACCATGCGTCCCGAAAGCGGCCGTCATGCCATGCGACCCGGAGGGCCTGGTCGGCGAGACCGACCGGGTAGGGAAGTCCCGAGTCTTCCAGCACGCCTTCGGCCAGGCGTCCGAGGTCGCGCAGGCGACCCTTGCGCTCGGATTCCCCCGGCTCCCACCGGTCGAGCTCCTCCAGGCCCGCCTGGAGGGCGCCTTCGGCGAGCGTCTGCTCGCCCGGCTCCGGATCGTCACCGGCGGCTTCGAGTCCGGCCCGATAGTAGAGGTCCGCGAGCTCCGGGAGGTCCGCCATCAGGAGCCAGTCTGCGAACCCCGCCGCGAGCTCGCGGTTCGCCCATTCCTCGGGGAACGGATAGCCCCGGGCCGCGGCCCGCAGATCGGCGGCCAGGACCGCGAGTGCCGCGTCGCCGACCTCGCCGGCGCGGACACGGTGCAAGCCCGCACGGGCCGCGATCAGATGCGCCTGGGGGTCGTTCGTGAGCCGGCGAGCCGCCGATTCGGCCGTCGCGAAATCGCCGCGGTTGTAAGCGTTCTTGGCCTCCCGGAGGGTGCCGCTCGCACAGCCCGCCACGAGCACCAGCCCGACGACGAGGAGCTTACGCATCCACGGCCAGCGCGGTTCGCGAAAACGTGTCCTCGAGCTTGTCGGCGACCCGCCTCAGGAGCGCGCGCCGCTCCCCGGCCGGGAGATCCGGAAGACCGGACTCGAACAGGACCTCGAGAAAGCCGTCGATCTCCCGGACCGTCGCGCGACGGCCGGCCAGCGGCGCCGCCAGCTCGGCCTGGGCTTCACCCACGCGCCGGCGAAGGGCGTCCCAGAGCCGGTCGCGCTCGCGACCGGTCGCGCTCTCGGCGACGCCCAACGCTTCGATCAGGTGGCCGAGCTCGGGTCGCCCGCGGACGTGGACGGCGAGCTCCCGGCGGGTGGGGCGATGGGCCAGGGCGAAGGGCACGATCGGCGCCGACCGGACTCGCTCCACATAGCCGGCGAGGGAACGGACACCGGCGCTGACCGCCGCGGTCAGGAGCGCGGCCAGGAAGGGCCGTACGGCCAGGCCCGGGACCCGCGCCAGCATCGGCAGCAAATCGGGCAGATGGCGATCGACCACCTTTCTCGGACCGTCCACCCGCTTTTCTACGCGGCCCCCGCCGGGTAGGATTCATCGTCAAACGACGGGACCCACCGAATGACGGAGGAGCGCCGTGGCCGACGAGAGATCGACGACGAGTGGACCCGAACCCCAGCCCGAGCCCAGCGTCGAAGAGGAGCTGCGCAACCTGGGCCGACGGTTCGCCGACGTGCTGCAGGCCGCCTGGACGAGCGAAGAGCGCCACAAGGTCGAGGCCGAGGTGCGGGAGGGGATGAGGCGGTTCTCGGAGGAGCTGGAGCGGGTCTTCGAACGGACGCGCGAGAGCCCGACCGCGGAGCGTGTCCGCACGAAGCTCGGATCGGCCCGGGGGCGGGCCGCGGAGAGCGAGGCCGGGCGCCGCACCCGTGAGGCGGTCGCGCAGGGCCTGCACCGGCTGAGCGACGAGCTGGCCCGACTCGCCGAGCGGTTCACGCCAAGGGAAGCCGACCCGGAGGTGGCCGACGGCCACCGTCCCGACGATCCCGCGGAGTGACGACACGCCGGCGGAGACGAGCCTTTCCGCGCGCGGCCTGCCGGCTCAGTGCCGGATCGCCGCACCTTCCCGCTCCGCCTCCGCCTCCTCGACGATCCGCTGCGCGATGTGGTGCGGGACCTCCTCGTAGCCGCGGAACTTCCGGGAGTGGTCTCCGCGGCCCTGGGTGATCGAGCGTAGGGTGGTCGAGTACCGGTACAGCTCCGCCTGCGGGACGTGCGCGACCACCTTCTGCTTCCCGGTACCGGCCGGCTCCATCCCCAGGACGCGCCCGCGGCGCTGGTTCAGGTCGCCGATCACGTCGCCCAGGTACTCGTCGGGCGTGACGACCACGACCTCCATGACCGGCTCGAGGAGGACCGGGTCGCAACGCTCCGCGGCGGCCTGGAAGGCCATCGAGCCGGCGATCTTGAACGCCATCTCGCTCGAGTCCACGCTGTGGTAGGATCCGTCGTAGAGCTCGACCCGCAGATCGACGACCGGATAGCCCGCGAGGATCCCCTTCGACATCGCCTCCTGGATTCCCTTGTCGACGGCGGGGATGAACTTGTTGGGGATGACACCGCCGGTGATCTGGTCCACGAACTCGTATCCCTCCCCCCGCGCGCGCGGGATGAGCCGGACCCAGCAGTCCCCGAACTGACCGCGCCCGCCGGTCTGCTTCTTGTAGCGGCCCTGGGCGTCGCCCTTTCGCTTGATCGTCTCCCGGTAGGCGATCTTGGGCTGCAGCATGTTGGCCCTGACGTTGAACTTGCGCTCCATCCGCTCGAGCACGACCTGGAGGTGCAGCTCGCCCATCCCACGGATGATCGTCTGGCCGAGCTCGGCGTTGTAGGCGTGGACGAAGGTGGGATCCTCCTCGTGCAGCCGGGAGAGGGCGTTTCCGATCTTCTCCTCCTCCCCCTCGCGCGTCGGCTCGATCGCCACCGCGATGACCGGCAGCGGGAAATCGACCCCCCTGAGCACCAGGGGATTCGATCGCGAGCAGAGGGTGTCCCCGGTGTGGGTCGCCTTGAGCTTGGGGACGACGCCGAGGTCGCCGGCGTTGAGGCGCGGGACCTCGGTGCGCTCCTTTCCCTGCATGACGCCGATGTGAGCCAGCCGCTCGTCCTTGTCCTGGGTGGAATTGTAGACGTCCTGCCCGCCCTGGAGCGCGCCGCTAAAGACACGGAAGTAGGAGAGCTCGCCGACGTGCGGTTCGGTCGTCGTCTTGAAGACGAGGGCCGATAGCGGCGCATCGCTCTTCGGCGGCACGAACACCTTCTCCCCGTTCCCGGGCCGGATGGCGCGGATCTCCCGCCGCTCGACGGGCGCGGGTGCCAGCTCGACGACCTTCTGCAGGAGCGACCGGACGCCCCTGAGCTGCGAGGCGGCGCCGCAGAACACCGGGAAGAGCTCGCCGCGCGCCATCCCGCTCTTCATCGCCCCGAGCACTTCGTCACGCTCGAGGGCCTCCCCCTCCAGGTAGCGCTCGATCAGCGTGTCGTCGGTTTCGGCCACGGTCTCGATCAGGGACTGCCGGTAGCGTTCGTAGTCGGCCCGCACCTCGTCGGGAATCTCTCCGATCTCCCGCTCGCCCTTGGGGCCGTCCCTGTAGAGATGGGCCTTTTCGCTGAACAGGTTGCAGAGTCCGCGGAAGTCGGCGCCTTGGCCGATCGGGACCTCGACGGGGATCGCCCGCGGCGAGAGACCCTCCCGGATCTGCCGGAAAACCCCCTCGAAGTCGGCGTGCTCCTTGTCCATCATGCTGACGAAGATGAACCGGGGGAGGTTCTCCCCGGCGGCGAACTCCCACACCCGCTCGGTCCCGACCTCCACCCCCGCCACGCCGTTCACGACGATGCACGCGCTGTCGGCCACCCGCAGCCCCGCCCTGACCTCGCCCACGAAATCCAGATATCCCGGCGTATCGATCAGGTTGATCTTGGTGTCCATGTGTTCCGCATAGGCCAGCGCGACGTTGATCGAGATCTGGTGCTCGATCTCGTCGGGCGTGAAATCGGTGAGGGCGTTGCCCTGCTCGACCGAGCCCATGCGGCCGCACGAGCCGGCCAGCCACGCCATGGCGTTGACCAGGGTCGTCTTGCCCGATGCCCCGTGCCCGACCAGGGCGAGGTTCCGGATGTGCTCGCTTTCGTAGACCTTCATTCGGACTCCTCGGCTCTCGAGGTTTGTGGGCCGCGGGCGGCCAAAGATGTACCTCTCAATCCCCCTCGACCACGCGCTTCACGATCCGGCCCGCCTCGAGCGCGGCGTCCGGCGAGACCGCGTTGATGAGCGCCACGTGCTCGGCCGGGATCGTCGACGGATAACGGCCGACGAACTCCTGCAGCGTCATGGCCGAGGGGAGCGTGACCAGGGCCAGCCGGTCGGGTCTCTCCGCCAGCAGTGCCGGATCGGTCAGCGGCCGGAAGCTCGAGAAGGAGCGCTCGACCTCGTCGGCGTGGGATCGCCACCGCGACCGGGGGCCGTAGCCGATCGCCTGATAGACCCGGCCGCCGTGCTCGACGAACATGACCAGCCCGGCGAGGACGGAGTTGTCCTGGGCCAGCGCCTCGAACTCGGCCACCCGGACCGGAAGGCCGTTCGAGGTGCCGCGCGTGAACCCCGTCGTCCGGACAGCCGAGCTGGCGGCGAATCCCCGCGCCGCGGCGTCCGCGCTCGGCGCCTCGGAAAGCGTCAGGACTTCCAGCGCGTCCTCCTGGGGACTCACGGCCAGCACCTGCTGACGCTGGTTGACCGCCCGCCACCCGGACGGGAACGTCATCCGGAACCGCAGCTCGGGATGGATGAGCTCGTTGCTGCGGAAGAAGCCCTGCCGCGGATCCTGACCGTAGACGAGGCCGTCGAGCTGCCGCTGGTAGTCCTCGCGGGCGACCGTTCCCTCGCGCTCGGCGGGCGTCAGAGCGGCCAGGGCGTCGGCCGCGCGCTGCCCCCGCTCCTCCGGCGACGGATGCGTGGCCAGCCAGTCGGGCACCCGCTCCGAGCCCGAGAGGCCGCTCGCCCGCTCGAGCTGGGCGAAGACATCCACCATGCCGTCCGGGTCGTAGCCCGCCCCCCGCACGTACCGGAGACCCAGGACGTCCGATTCGCGCTCGTCGTCGCGGCTGTACTTGAGGAAGAGGAGGTTGAGGCCCAGGCTGGCCAGGTCGCCGAACTGGGCCAGCTCGGGCGAGAGGATCATGCCGATTCCGAGACCCAGGCCGGCGAGCTGCGCACGGCTGATCCGGTTGACCGCGTGGCGGGCGGTGACGTGACCGATCTCGTGGCCGAGGACGGCCGCCAGCTCGGCCTCCGAGTTCATCGTAGCGAGAAGCCCCCGCGTTACGTAGATGAACCCCCCCGGCAGGGCGAACGCGTTCACCGCCGGATCGTCGGCCACGCGGAAGGTCCACGGCAGGTCGGGCCTCTCCGAGACCGCAGCGAGGCGGTTCCCCACTCCCGTGACATAGGCCTCGAGAGCGGCGTCGTCGTAGACGCCGATCGTCGCCTGGACGTCCCGGTCGGCCTGGCGACCCATGGAGATCTCCTGCTGCTCGCCGATCAGCGAGAGCTCCCGCTCCCCGGTCGCCGGGTTGGTGGCGCATCCGCCCGCCAGGAGAATCGAGCCGAGGCCGGCGGCGGCGTGTCGGCGTATCGCGTCGATCGTCACCTGCACCTCCTCGGGCGGAGCCGCCCGGGCCGCGGGGTCATCGGGCTTCGGAGCCGGCCGCGGGGCGGTCGCCCGTCTCGCGGCGGCGGAGATGATCGACCTGCACCAGGACGTCCTGGGAGGGGGGCGGCGTGGCTTCGGGGCCGCTCCACCGGAACCGGATCCGCCCGCCTCCGTCGACGACGAGCAGGGTCGGCAGCCGCCTGACCCCGAACCGCCCCTGGGCCTCCTCCGGATCGTCGGGCACCAGGATCGGGAACGGGGCCGCGGGACCGGCTCCCGACGCCTTGCCGCCCAGCCAGACCCCGACCAGCGCCCCTTCCCGGCGTCTCATCTCCGCCGCCAGCCCCGCCAGCCGTCCGGCGTAGCTTGCGCAACCTTCGCACCCGGCATCCCAGAGCGCGACGACGGATGGACGGCCGGCGAGGGTCGTGGCGTCGAATGGAGGTCCGGTCCGGGTCGGGTAGCGAAACGCCGGCAGCCGTTCGGAAAGGGCTCCGGTCACCAGCAGCTGGCGGCGCTCGTCCTCGATCCGCGCGCGTTCCCGGGCGCGCAACGCGTCCAGCCCGTTCAGCGAACCGCGGAGCCGCAGGTAGGCCTCCTCGAGTTCCGGCGTGGCCTCGCCGCCGAGCCCCCGCAGCTCGGCGTCCAGCAGCGCCTCGACGGCCGGTCCCCAGCGGGACCTCGCGGCCAGGACGCGACCGAGATGGTAGAAATGGAGCGCGTACCCCTCGGTCGTCCCCCGACTGTTGATCTCCGCCACCGCGCTGACCAGGGCTGCCTCCGCCTGCCTCAGGTCGCCACGCCGGAAGGAGGCCCATCCGAGGGCGTCGTAGAGCCGCCCGCGCCAGGGTCGCAGCGCGCGACGCGGATCCGTCTCGTCAACCGCCACCAGGGAGGAGTCGCCGTACTCGAGCCGGCCGAGCCACGCCCGGATCTCCTCCTCGAGCGCCGGCAGGCGCGCGGCGGCGAGCGTGTCGGCACGCTCGGCTAGGGAGGACGCCAGGCTGTCCAGATCGGGCCGGCGTACGGGCTCGACGGTCGGGATCTCCGGCGGGGGCGAGCTGGCCACCGGCTCGGTCCGGCACCCAGCGGCGAAAAGACCCGCTCCCAGGACGAGCGCCGTTGCGAGAGCGCCGTCGCGACACCATGTTGCCGGCCGTGCGAGGCCGGAGAAGCGTGTCGCGGATCGAGAAGCGCCCATCGGGAGACGGGCACGATAGCCCGTCGTTAGGGAAGCGTCCATCGCAGGGGCGGCGCGCCGCCCTCCTGGTCGCGCTCGGCCTGGCGGTGGTGGCGGCGGCGCTGTGGAGCTATCGGACCCGCGATTACCGTCCGGCCTTCAGCCGCGCCGCCGGCACGCTCGTCGCCGTGCGCGACTCGACGCAGGTCGGGACCACGGCCGACGGCAAGACGCTGACCGACGTCACTCTGGTCAGCGCCACCGGCCTCGAGGTCCGGCTCCGGAGCCGTGCCTTCCCGAGGCGCGACGGGGAACGCCATCCGGCCGTCCTCATGATCGGCGGTTTCGCCACCGGCCGAAAGGCCGCCGATCTCCCGCGCACGACCGAGAACCTGGTCATCGCCAGCATCGATTATCCCTACGATGGACCGCAGAAGCTCCGGGGGCGGGAATGGCTGCGTCACCTCGGCGACGTCCGCCGGGGCCTCCTCCGCACGCCGTCGGCGCTCCTGCTCGCCGCGCAGTATCTCTACACCCGCGAGGACGTGGATCCGTCGCGGGTGTCGATCGTGGGGGTCAGCCTGGGCGTCCCGTTCGCCGTCGCGGCGGCAGCCACCGACCGCCGTCTCTCGGGCGCCGCCTATCTCCACGGCGGGGGCGACATCCGGCGCCTCTACGAGCACGCCTACGGGAGCCGGACTCCAGACTGGCTCACTCCGATCCTGTCATGGACGGTGAGCTGGCTCACCGCTCCGCTCGAGCCCACCAAGTACGCGGGCGATGTCGCGCCGCGCCCGACCCTGCAGGTCAACGCGACGCGCGACGACTTCATCCCGCGGGCGTGCGTGACGGCTCTCTACGACGCGACCCGGGAGCCCAAGCGCCTGCTGTGGATCGACGGCGGCCACGTGAACGCCAGCGAGTCCGAGATCGTCGAGAGCCTGATGCGGCTCACGCTGGACTGGCTGGCGGAGGAGGGCCTCCGGTGAGGATCACAGGGAGTCGGCCCCGGCTCCCTCTCCCGCTTCCTCCTTGACCTCGGTCCCGGCCCGCTCGACCGCGCGGCCGGTCTCCTCCATCGCCCGGTCCACCGCGGCGCCGGTCTCATCGGCCGCCTCCCCGATCGCCCGCCCCGTCTCTTCCATCGCCCCTCCGACGGCCCGGCCGGTCCGTTCCACGGCCTCGTCCACCGCCTCGCCCACGCGATCCAGGTCCTCGTCGGTCTCGACCCGAAGGGTGTCCGACCCGAGCTCGATCCCGTCCTCTCCCCGGTCGCCGCAGGCCCCCATTACGATCAGGGCCGGTCCGACGAGGAGCCTTATCCAGCAGGTCGTGCGCATGATCCCTCCCTGGCGTGACGGCCCGGGGGCCGCTCCCGTTTCCATTCCCAGGCGTGACCCCCCGAGTATCGAACCCGCACCGGGCGGCGGCAAGCCGCTTGACTGGGCGGCTGCCCGACGGCCAGATTGATCGAATGCGTGCGGGCCGAACGGGTCAGCCGCTGGGGCATCTACGGGTTGTTTCTCGCCAACCAGGACCCAGAGACGGAGGTTCCACGAATGCGCTTCTCGAGGATCATTCCGCTGCTGACCATCGCCGGGGCGCTGTCGATCGGCGCGTGCGGCCAGGCCGGTGAGGAAGCCGACACCGAGCTCACGCCAGCCGATACGGCGATGACCACGCCGCCGCCCGCGGAGTTTCCGGAGGACACCATGATGATGGGTCCCGAGGACACGATGATGATGATGGGTGACACCACGCACCAGATGTAGGCGCTCCTGTCCACCTGAAGGACGAAGCACGTCGGGCGGCCGCCTCTCGCGGGGCGGCCGTTTCGCTTGCGTGCCATGGCCCCCTGCGCGTGTTCCCATGCACCAGGAGGCGGACGTGACGACGATCGATACCGTTCTCCACGAGGGTCGGCGGTTTCCGCCCCCCGAGGCCTTCGCGACCCGCGCCGTGATCGGATCGCTGGACGAGTACCGGCGCCTGCACGCGGAGTCGCTGGCGCGGCCCGAGGAGTTCTGGAGCCGGATGGCCGGACGCCTAACCTGGTTCGAGCCCTGGAGGCGGGTGCTGGATTGGGACCCGCCCCACGCGCGGTGGTTCTCGGGCGGGCGGCTCAACGTCTCGGCCAATTGCCTCGACCGGCACCTCGACGCCCGGGCGGGGCGGGTCGCGATACGCTGGGAGGGAGAACCCCCGGGAGAGCGTCGCGACATCACCTACGGCGAGCTCCACGCCGCGACCTCCCGCTTCGCGGGGGCCCTCCGCGGGCTCGGGCTCGAGCCCGGGGACCGGGTCGCCATCTACATGCCGATGGTGCCCGAGCTGCCGATCGCCATGCTGGCCTGCGCGCGCGTGGGGCTGGTCCACAGCGTCATCTTCGGAGGATTCAGCGCCGAGGCCATCAAGGACCGGGTCAACGACGCCGGCGCGCGGGCGGTCATCACCGCCGACGGCGGCTGGCGACGCGGCCGGCTAGTCCCCCTCAAGGCCAACGTGGACCGCGCCCTGGTCGACTGCCCGACGGTCGAGAAGGTGGTCGTGCTGCGCCGCACCGGATGCGAGGTGGAGTGGGACCCGGAGCGAGACGTCTGGTGGGGCGATTTCGTTCGCCAGTCTCCCGGCCCCGCCGAAGCCCTCCCTCTCGACGCCGAGCACCCCCTCTTCATCCTCTACACCTCGGGCACGACGGGAAAACCGAAGGGGATCCTGCACACCACCGCGGGCTATCTGCTGGGGGCGGCCCTCACGACCGCCTACGTCTTCGACCTCCGGGACGACGACATCTTCTGGTGCACGGCCGACATCGGTTGGGTCACCGGTCACTCGTACGTGGTGTACGGCCCGCTCGCCCACGGAGCGACGGTCGTCATGTACGAGGGTGCTCCCGATCACCCCGCGCCGGACCGGTTCTGGGAGATCGTCGAGCGCCACGGCGTGACGGTCTTCTACACCGCTCCGACCGCCATCCGCGCGTTCGAGAAGTGGGGCGACGAATGGCCGGCGCGACACGATCTCACCTCGCTCCGCCTCCTCGGGACGGTCGGCGAGCCGATCAATCCGGAGGCGTGGATGTGGTACCACCGGGTGATCGGAGGCGAGCGGTGCCCGATCGTCGACACATGGTGGCAGACCGAGACCGGGGCCATCATGATCACGCCCCTCCCCGGAGCGACGCCCACCAAGCCCGGCTCGGCCACGCTCCCCTTCTTTGGCGTGGATCCCGCCGTCGTGGATGGCGACGGCCGTGAGGTCGGGCCCGGGGCTGGCGGCTACCTCGTGATCCGCCGTCCCTGGCCGTCCATGCTGCGCACGATCTGGGGCGACGACGAGAGGTACCGGGAGCAGTACTGGTCGAGGTTCGCCACGAACGAATGGTACTTCACGGGGGATGGCGCCCATGTGGACGATGACGGGTACCTGTGGATCGTGGGCCGGGTGGACGATGTCCTGAACGTGGCCGGGCACCGGCTCGGGACGGCCGAGGTCGAGAGCGCGCTCGTGGCCCACGACGCCGTGGTCGAGGCCGCCGTGGTGGGCCGCCCCGACGAGCTCAGGGGCCAGGCCATCGTCGCCTTCTGCACGCTCGAATCGGGGGCCCGGGCCGATGACGGTCTGCGCGACGAGCTCAAGGCGTTCGTCACCGATCAGATCGGCGCGCTCGCGCGCCCGTCCGAGATCCGCTTCGCCGAGGCGCTTCCCAAGACCCGGAGCGGGAAGATCATGCGCCGCCTCCTCAAGGACATCGCTTCCGGGCTCGAGAAAGTCGGCGACACGACGACCCTCGAGGACTACTCCGTCCTCGAGCGTCTCCGGGAAGAGCAGGAGACCTAGCCCGCGACTTCAGGCCGGGCGGCGCGCCCGCTCGAAGAGGGCCTCGTAGCGGTCGGTCATCGCCGGGAGCGAGAACCGCTCACGGACGACCGAGCGGCCCCGCTTCCCCATCTCGCGGCGCCGCTCCGCGGGCAGCGCGAGGATCCTCTCGACCGCGGCGGTGATGGTGGCGGCATCGCCTGGGCTCACCAGGTGGCCGGTGACGCCCTCCAGGACGGCCTCCGGCATGCCGGCGATCGCCGGCCCGACGACCGGCACCTCCATCGCCATCGCTTCGAGCGCGACATTGGCCAGGCCCTCGGTGGACATGACCCGGACCAGGACGTGGGCGTCCCTGAGCAGGGACGGAACGTCCTCCCGTTCCTCCAGGAACAGGATCCGGTCCCCGCCCGGAAACCCACGTGCGCGCGTCCGGAGCCCTTCCCGGAAGCCCCGATCGGCCGGTCGGCAGGAGCCGGCGAACACGAATCGGAGTTCGGGATGGGCGGCGACCAGGCGTCCGGCCGCGTCGATCTCCGCCTCCTGGCCGCGGCCTGGCGCGTAGCGGGCCAGCGAGACGACCAGCGGAGCGCCCGCGGGGATCCCGAGCCCGGCGCGGAAGCGGCCGGGATCGACGCGGGTGGGATCGAACCGGTCGACGTCGACCCCGTTGTGGATGACCTCGATCCGCTCCGGCTCGAGGAAGCCCCGCGCCACGAGGTCGTCCCGTCCCGCCCTCGAGTTGGTCGCCGCCAGGTGCACCAGGCGGCGGTGGTACGCCCGATGCCGGCGCCAGGTCCAACCCCCCCGCACGGCGGCGTCGTCGGACGACCATCCGCTGTTGAGCCGGGCGACGGCCCCCGGGAGGCCCGCCAGCCGCGCGCCGAGCCCGGCGGGGACCAGGTCCGACCGGCTGGTCGAGACGACCACGTCGTACCGGTGGCGCCGGACGTTCCGCGCCACCGTGACGGCCGCCCGGAGCCGGGCCGCCGGCCCGCCGGGAAGGGTCCACGCGGTATCGGCGCCGGCCTCCAGGGCGTCCCGCCCGAGGGGGGAACGGGGATCGTGGGCGACGTCCAGGCGGTGGCCGCGGGGGGCGAGGCCGCGCACGAGATGGAGGAGCCATCGCTCGGCCCCTCCGACGAAGGAGATCGCGTTGACCGCCAGGATCCTCACCGTCCGCGTCGCGCCGCCCAGGCCGCCCGGTCGAAGAGCCGCTCGTACGCGTCGATCATCCGCTGCATGCCGAACAGCCGCTCGACCCGCTCGCGTCCGGCCATTCCGAGGGCCGTGCGGCGGCTCGCCGGGGCTCGCAGGAGCTCGTCGACCGCGCGCCGAAGAGCCGCCGGATCGCGGGGCGGGACGAGCCGGCCGGTCGAGCCGTCCACGACCGCCTCGGGCGTCCCGCAGATCGCGGTCGCCACGACCGGGACCCGCATCGCCATGGCCTCGAGGATCACGTTGGCGAGCCCGTCTTCGAGGCTCGCCCGCACCAGGACGTCGGCATCGGCCAGGATCTCCGGGACGTTCGACCTCTCCTCGAGGAAGCGGATCCGCGCGGCCCCCGGAAATCCCCCGGCGCGCCGGACGAGCGCCGCCCGCCAGGCCCGCTCCTCGACCCGGCAGGGTCCGACGAAGGCGACGTGGACGTCGGGACGCGCGGCGACGAGGGGCCCGAGGGCGGCAAGCTCCCATGCCTGTCCCTTCCGCTCCACGAACCGGGAGATCGACACGACCAGGAGGTGGTGCGCGGGGATCCCGAGCTCGGCCCGGAACCGTCCCCGCGAAACCCGGTCGGGGTCGAACCGCACCCGGTCGACGCCGTTCCGGATCGCCACCACCCGCCCCGGGGGGAGGAGTCCCCGCCGTACGGCCTCCAGCCGTCCGGCCTCCGAATTGGCGGCCGCGAGGAGGACGACCTGACGGTGGGTCCAGCCGCGGGCGGTCCTCCACGAACCCGTCCCACGGCCGTCCGGCGCCCAGCCGCTCATGAGCCGGGCCACCGATCCGGGCAGGCCCGCCAGGCGGGCCGCGAGGCCCACCGCGCGATGCTCGCGGCGGACGGTCGAGACCACGACGTCGAAGCGCCCGTGGGCGATCGCCCGGGCCAGCCTGCCGGCCCCGCCGGTCGGCCCTGGAGCCCACTGGAGGACGGCCGCGCCCGCCTCCGCGCCCAGGACGCCGAGCTCCGACGCCGGGTGGTGGGCCAGCCCGATCGCGTGACCCCGTTCGGCGAGCCCGCGCGCCGCATGAAGGGCCCATCGTTCGGCGCCCCCCATCCATGGCAGGCCGTTGGCGATCAGGACGCGCACCCGCGATCGCCCCCCTCCCGGAGAACCTGGAGCGCAGCCTCGACGACCCGCTCGGGCTCGGGTCCGGCGAACGGCGCCAGCCC
>DATEDS010000054.1:0-22322 GCA_035281565.1 Gemmatimonadota bacterium | reverse complement strand
CATGGGCGCGGCCAGCCCCTGGAGGAGCGGCCCGAGGGCCGTCATGCCCGCCAGTCGCTGAGCGAGTTTATAGCCGATGTTGCCGCTGTTCAAGTCGGGAAAGACGAGCACGTTGGCGCGCCCGCCGAGCGGGCCGCCGGGCGCCTTCGCCGCCGCGACCTCGGGGACGACGGCGGCGTCCAGCTGGAGCTCGCCGTCGACGAGGAGCCGGGGCGCCCGGTCGCGGACGAGACGTGTCGCCTCGACCACCCGATCGGCCGCGGCGTGCCGGGCGCTTCCCTTCGTCGAGAAGGAGAGCATCGCCACTCTCGGTTCTTCTCCGGTCAGGGTCCGGTGGGTCTCGGCGCTGGCGATCGCGATGTCGGCGAGCTGGGACGCGGTCGGCTCGGGAACGACCCCGCAGTCGGCGAACGTCCAGGCGGCCTCGGGACTGATCATGAGGAACGCGGAGGAGACGGTACGGATGCCGGGCGCCGTCCCGATCGCGCGGATGGCCGCCCGGACGGTCTCGGCCGTCGTGGACACGTTCCCCGAGACGCAGGCGTCGGCGTCCCCGCGCGCGACCAGGAACGCCCCGAAGAAGGGCGCGCCTTCGAGCGCCCGGCGGGCCTCGACGAGCGGGATCTCCCGATCGCGGCCGGCCTGGCGCTTCCGATACTCCTCGGCGTAGAGGTCGAGCCGGGGGGAGCCGGCGGGCGCCAGCCGCTCGATCCCGTCCAGGCGTACCCCGGCCCGGTCGGCGGCTTCGCCGAGCGCGATCGCGTCTCCCAGGAGGAGGGGCCGCGCGATCCCGAGGTCGGCCAGCGTACGGGCCGCCCGGGCCGCGCGGGGGTCGGCACCGTCGGCCAGGACCACCCGCCAGGGTCCACCCTCGCGGGCCCGACGCCTCAATTGGGCGATCAGGTCCGGCGCCGTCACGCGCCCCCCTGCTCCAGGATCCGGCGGGCGATCTCCCGGACCTGGACCGGATCGGCGCCCGGAACCTGGGCCCGGACGCGCTCGATCACCCGTTCCAGGTCGTCCGGATCGCAGGTCGCCGTGTGCGGGCGAACCGGCGGCGGCGTCGCCGACCCCGCGCCCACCCCGGCCTGGACGAGCTCGACCCCGAGCCGCTGCGCCTCGTCCCGCGCGAGCGGGGTGACGAGGGCCCCTTCGGGGACTTCGAGGCGCGTCTCGCCCCGTCTCCGGGCCGCGCGGACGTCGTCGGCGGACAGGACCGGCCGGCTCACCGGTCCGCCCCGACCCGCCCGCTCACGCCGCGCCCCCGGCCGGAACCCGCACCGGCCGCGCGTGCACCCGCTCGGCGATCTCACGCGTCACGTCGTAGTACGCCGCGGCGCCCGCCGACTCCGGGTCGATCTCGTAGAGGAGCCGCCCTTCGCGGGCGGCCTCGGCCAGCGCCACGTTGACCGGGATCGCGGTCCCGAGAAGCGCTTCCCCCCACTCCGCTTCCATCCGCGCCAGGCACTCCCGCCCGACCCGGGTCCGGCGATCGTAGAGGGTCGCCAGGAACCCGAGGAGCCGAAGCCCCGGGTTCAGGCGCCGCCGCACGCGGTCGATCAGGTCGAGCGTCCGGGGGACGGTGTTCAGCGCGAAGGGGTGGGTCTGGACGGGAACGACGACCGCGTCGGCCGTCCGAAGCGCGTTCACGGTATAGAGGGACAGAGCGGGAGGCACGTCGAGGACCGCCATCCGGGCGGTCGGAGGGTCGGATCGCCACGCGTCTCTGAGGAGGTCCTCCCGACCGCCGATCACCGAGAGCTCCGACTCCATCTCCCCCAGGCTGGCGTGGGCGGGGACGCAGGCGAGCCGTTCGTAGCGGGTCGGGGCCACCGCCCGGGCGAGGCCCGCCGACGGCTCGATCAGGACGTCCGTGATCGTCACCCCGGCGGTGTCGGGGTCCAGCCCCAGGTGGCGGGTCGCCGAGGCCTGGGGATCCAGGTCCACGACGACGGTCTCGGCCCCGGTCTCGGCGAAGGCGCCCGCCACGTGGACGGCCGAGGTCGTCTTCCCCACGCCTCCCTTGGCGTTGGCGAACACGATCGTGTAGGCGCCGGCCACCGGCTACCCGGCCGGGTAGTAGCGGCTCTCGACCTTCTCGACCGCCCCCCGATCGAGGAGGCTCTTGACGGGGCTGATGAGACGCCGCCACTCGGTGTCGAGCGCCTGGCCCAGCTCGGGGAGCGTGACCCCGCGGTCGCCGGCCCGTCGGATCGCGGTGAGGCAGCGCCGCTCCAGGTCGCCGGCGATCCCGGTCCCGGGTGTGGAGGCGCGGCCGGCGGGTCGCGCCGGCTTGACACGCTCTCCCCCCCCGCTTGCCGCCCGGCCTTCCAGGATATGCCCGATCGGGTAGGTGCCGATCTTGCGGTTTCCCGGAAGAACGTCGACGAGGAGGCCCGTCGCCTCGTGCGGGCGCGGGATCACGTGGACCGAAACCAGCTCCCCGACCCTGGCCGCGGCCACCGCGCCGGCGTCGGTCGCCGCCTTGACCGCGGCCACGTCGCCCTGGACGAGGATGGTGACCAGCCCGCCCTCGGCGTACTCCTTCTTCAGGATCGTGACCGGCGCCGCCTTGACCATCGCGTCCGCGGCCTCGGTCGCGCCCACGAACCCTTTCGTCTCGATCAGCCCGAGCGCGACGCCGGCCACGTCAGTACCTCACCGGATCCCTGTGGACGCCGAGGACGGCCTGCTCGAACGCCTCGCACGCCGCCCGGCAATCGGCCTCGGTGCCGGCCACCAGCGCTCCCGCCATGTTGGTCGGGGTCGGCGGCCCCATCCATTCCACCATCTCCACCTCCGCCGACTTCAAGGCCTGGTCCAGGGCGAAGGTCGCCTCGAGGGGAGTCGCCTTCAGGTAGCCGAGCGCCGTGCCGGGTTCGACCCCCACCCGCTCCGACAGGTAGGAGCCGGTCCGGGCGATCAGGTGGGCGAAGTAGGGTCGGCGGCCGTCCCCGTCGGCCGACATGTACCTCACGCGTGACTCGAGGTGCGATATCGCAGCGTCAAGCCCGGCCTCGACTTCCCCTATCACCTCGCCGGCCAGGATCGCGAGGGTCTCCCCGCTCGTCGGACCCGAAGCGTAGCGCGATCCCCCGTAGAAGGAGCGGGCGTAGACGACCTGGACGGCCGCCTTCTTCGTCGCCTCGTCGATCGCCACGTAGGTGGGGTCGTCCTGGTCGACGGTCAGGAAGCCCACGGCTGCCTGGCCGGCTGCGAGGCCCAGGGCATCGGCCAGAGGACCTGCGACGTTCGGAATGGTGCGGACCGCGAGGACGCGCGGCGCCAGCGACTGCGGCAAGGAGCCTCGACGGTTTCAAGGGACGGGGCACGAAGGACTTGGGTCGGGGAAACCTAGGAGCCGCTTCGCGGGCCCGTCAAGCGTGCTCCGCGAGCGCGCCTCCGCCGCTTCAGCGGAAGACGAGATCGTAGCGGGTCCACTGGGTCACGCCGGTCCCGTCCCGGGTGGCCGGAATGTACCGCATCTCCCGGGCGGAGCGGGCGGCCACGCTGTCGAGCTCGGCGAACCGTGTTCCCTGCTCGATCCTCACTTCGCCCACCGTCCCGTCGGGCAGGACCTCGACGAGCAGATGGACGATCTGTCCGCGCGCCTTCTTCCGGTCGACGCCCGCCGGGACCTTGGGGACGACCAGGTGGAGCGGCCGGGGCGGGCTGATCGAGCCGCCGCCCCCGGCGGCCGCCGCGGCCGCGCCGCTGCCCTCGGGGACGCCCTCGGCCGTCCCCTCGGTCTCGCTCGGCGACGACTCGACCTCGGCGATCGTCACGTCCTCCGGGGCCTCGGCCGGGGTCACCTCGACCACCTCCTCCACCTTCTCGGGCTCGGGCGGCGTCTCCTGGACGGGCTCCTCGGGCGCAGGTGGCCGGAGCGCGACCGCCTCCATCTCGCTGCCGGGGCCGCCCGGCCGGAAGAGCAGCATCGGGCTCGGCAGGAGCGCCTCGTGGATCCGGTCGGCGATCGCCCGCGGCATGAAGAGGAGCAGCCCCGCGTGGAGGGCGACGGCCACCGCCAGCGAGATCCGCCAGGTTCGGCCGTACGCGTCCCGCCAGCGGGTGTTGGTGGACGAGGTCCGCTTCATCGCCATGAAAACAACGCTCGGGGACGCGGGGTTAGACGACGAGGCTGACGAGCTTGTTGGGGACGACGACGGCCTTCTTGAGCGGCTTGCCGTCGATCAGCGCAGGGATCCGGCCGTGGGCGAGGGCGCGCGCGCGGAGCTCCTCCTCGGGAAGGTCGCGCGGGACCTTCATCCGGTCGCGAACCTTGCCGTTCACCTGGATCGCCATCGTGACCTCCTCGGCCGCCAGGACGTCGGCGTCGTACGTCGGCCAGCCCGCGTCCACGACCGAGGGCTCCCGGCCCGTCACCTCCCACAACTCCTCGGCCAGATGCGGGGCGATCGGCGCGAGGAGCCGGACGACGGTGTCGATCGCCTCCCGCAGGATGGGCTCCGACAACCCCTGCGGGCGCGGCGCATCGACCGGGGCGTAGTGGTAGCAGGCGTTGACGAGCTCCATGACGCGGGCGATCGCGGTGTTGAACTGCCAGCCGGCCAGGTCCTCGGTGGCACCCTTGATCGACCGATGACGGACGAGCACGAGCTCCCGGGCGGCGGCGCTCTCGGGATCCCCCGGCTCGAGCGCCTCCTTCTCCCAGAGATCCCGGTGCAGATGGACCAGCCGCCAGACCCGCTGGAGCCAGGCGGCGACGGCCCGGATCCCCTCGTCCTTCCAGTCGCCGCCCTCGGTGAAGGCGAAGCCGAACATGCAGTAGGCCCGGAAGGCGTCGGCGCCGTACTCGGCGATGTACTCGTCGGGGCTCACCACGTTGCCGCGCGACTTCGACATCTTGGCGCCCTGGTTGGTGATCGTCCCCTGATGGATGAGGCGGGCGAAGGGCTCGCCGAACCCGACGTGCCCGAGGTCCCGGAGCGCCTTGATCATGAAGCGGGAGTACAGCAGGTGCAGGGTCGCGTGCTCGATGCCGCCGGAGTACCGGTAGACGGGGAGCCATCGGTCGGCGATCTCCCGGGGCCACGGCCGCTCGTCGTCGTGGGGATCCAGGTAGCGCAGGAAGTACCAGGACGAATCGACGAACGTGTCCATGGTGTCCGGGTCGCGGCGCGCCGGACCGCCGCAGATCGGACATTCGACGTTCATGAACTCGTCGGAGCGCTCGAGCGGGCTCATGCCCGCTCCCAGCGAGAAGTCGACGTCGTACGGCAGCTCGACGGGCAGGTCCGCTTCCGGGACCGGGGCCTCGCCGCAGTCCGGGCAGTGAACGATGGGGATCGGCGCCCCCCAGTAGCGCTGCCGCGAGACGAGCCAGTCTCTCAGCCGGTAGTTGACCTTCCGCCTCGCCTTTCCCGCCGCCTCGAGGTCGTCGATCACCTTCTCGAGCATGGCCTCCGAGCGCATTCCCGAGTAGGGACCCGAGTCATGGACGGTGCCGTGGCCGGTGTAGGCGCCGTCGCCGGTCCTCGCGCCCGGATCGTCGGGCTCGATCACCCGGGGAACGGGAAGATCCATCGCCCCGGCAAATTCCCAGTCCCGTTCGTCGTGCGCGGGGACCCCCTGGACCGCGCCGGTTCCGTAGCTCAGGAGCACGAAGTCGGCGACCCAGATCGGAACCTTCTCCCCCGTCAGCGGGTGGATCGCGTGCCCGCCCGTGAACTCGCCCGTCTTGGCGGCGTCGGTCGAGGTGCGCTCGATCTCGGAGAGACGCCGCGCCTGCTCGCGGTACGCCTCCACGGCCGGCCGTCGCTCGTCGGTCGTCAGCCGGTCGACCAGCGGGTGCTCGGGCGCCAATACGAGGAACGTGACCCCGTAGATCGTGTCGGGACGGGTCGTGAACGTCTGGATCGAGGTCTCCTCCCCCTCGACCGTCCAGTCGATCTCGACCCCCGGCGAGCGCCCGATCCAGTTCCGCTGCAGGGTCTTGGTCCGCTCGGGCCACTCGAGCTCGTCGAGGCCGTCCAGGAGCTCGTCGGCATAGTCGGTGATCCGGAAGAACCACTGGGTCAGGTCCTTCTTCACGACCGGCGTCCCGCACCGCTCGCAGACGTTCCCCTCCAGGACCTGCTCGTTGGCGAGGACGGTCTGGTCCTCGGGGCACCACCAGACGGGCGCCTCCTTGCGGTACGCGAGACCGGCCTCGTAGAGCCGGAGAAAGAGCCACTGGGTCCAGCGGTAGAAGGACGGGTCGCTGGTGTTGGCCGTGTGGTCCCAGTCCCACATGGCGCCCATCCGCTTGAGCTGCTCGATCATGTTGGCGACGTTCCGCGCCGTCGAGTCGCCCGGATGGATCCCCGTCTTCACGGCGTAGTTCTCGGCGGGGAGGCCGAACGCGTCGAAGCCGATCGGCTCGAACACGTCGAACCCGCGCATGCGCATGAACCTGGCCCATGTGTCGGCCGGGCCGTAGTGGTACCAGTGGCCGACGTGGAGACGGTCGCCCGACGGGTACGGCAGCATGACCAGCGCATAGCAGGGCCGCTCGGCATGCTCGAGGTCGGTGGCGTAGAGATCCATCGCGGCCCATGCCGCGCGCCATCTGGGCTCGATCACCTGGGGATCGTATCGCTCTTCGGTCATGATCGTGGAGGACGCCTCCTTGCGGCTCCACGCCGCATGGGTGTACCCGCGCTAATCTGTTAAGCTATCGGCCTTTACGAGGCCCAGCAATCGACCGCGAGAGGCGGAAGGAGGCCGGCCGATGAGCTCAGCGGGGCGATGGCTTCCTGCGGCGATCCTCGTCCTCGCCGCCGGGTGCGCGACCTTCGACGCCGGTCCGGGCGAAGACGCGGTCGATCCGCGGATACCGATGGCGGTGGACGGCGATCCCCAGGCGCTCGCATGGCCTGTTCACGTCGCGCCGGATGACGGGCTGAACGGTCTCCGCTTGCGGATCGAGGCCGGCGGAACCCTCGTGGCCGTGCGCCCGGACAGCGACAACCCGGAGCCTTCCGCTCCCGGCTGGACGGGGTCCCATCGGAACGGCGAGGCCGTATGGAAGGGGCCTCCGCCGAGCCGACCGATCCCGCTCTTGATCATGGTTCGGGCGCCGGGTCCCGGAGATCAGGAGCTCCGGGTGCGGTACGCCCTCGAGTCGGCCGGCGGCGTCTCCGGCTGGACCTGCGAACGGTGGCTCTACCGGATCTCGAAAGGACGGATCGAGCGGGCCCGCTGCTGACCCGGCGTTCCCGTTGTCGCGGCGGGGCGGCCGCCTACACCTCCTCGAGGGTCCCCCGGAAGACGACCCGCGCCTCGCCGGTCAGACGGGGGTCGGTCGGCAGCACGAGACGACCCTCCGGGCGCGTGAAGTCGACGATCAGCGGGACCCCGCCGGTCGTCCGCACGGTGACGGGCGGCTCGGTCAGCCCCCAGAGCGCGGTCAGCAGGGCCGACGCGGTCGCGCCGGTGCCGCACGACAGGGTTTCGTTCTCGACCCCACGCTCGTAGGTGCGCATGCGCACCGTATGACGATCCAGGACCTGGACGAAGTTGACGTTGGTGCCGGGCGGGTTCCACCGCGGGTCGCCCCGGAGCCGCCGGCCCTCCCCGATGACGTCGTGGCCCTCGACGTCCTCGACCAGGGCCACGACGTGGGGGGTCGAGGTGTCGACCGATCCGACCTTTCGGTAGGGCGGCTTCTCGAGGTCCCGATGTGCGGGCATCAGGCCGTGCGGCGGAACGAGCCACAGCGTGACCTCGGGCCTGTCCGGATCCCGCACGCGTGCCCGGAAGACGCCGCTCCCCGTCGCCAGCCGCAGGGTGTCCGCCTCGACCGCGCCCACCATCCGGGCGTAGCGGGCGAGGCAGAGAGCGCCGTTGCCGCACATCGGGGCCTCTCCCCCGTCGGCGTTGTAGTAGACCATGCGGACATCCGCCCCCGGGTCTTCCTCGAGGAGGAGCACGGCGTCCGTGCCGACACCGAGACCGCGGCGGCAGAGCCGGGCCACGAGCTCGGCCGCATGGTCCTTCGGGAACCACCCGTCGCGGTTGTCCAGCAGCACGAAGTCGTTCCCGCCACCCGACATCTTGACGAAGGCGCGACCTCTCAAGACACCTTCGGCGCCGGGAGCAGGGGTCGACCTCGCGACTTCTCGGATCTTGGTCTCCATCCCGTTCGAAGAACGCTAGCGGGTCCCGAGCCAGGCGTCGATTCTCGTCCCGGCGCGGGGGTCGGCCGCGAGAGCGGGACGGCCGTGATGCCGCGCGAGCGGTCTCCGCCAGGCCAGTTCGAGCGCCGTTCGCGCCATCGATCGCCGTAGGAGCGCCTGCGCCGCGCGCGTCTCGGACTCGAAGCGGGCCAGGATCTCGTGGTCCTCCAGCCGGTCGGGTGAGAGCCCACGCTCCGCCAGCAGGGCGAGCGCGCGCTCGTGCTCGGCGACGATGATCCGGGGTGGAGCCGACCGGACGCACTGGACGAGCGTCGGTCCGGGCGGCAGCATGCTGCGGGTGACCGTGCGCAACAGACGGGGGCCGAACGTGGACGCCACCTCCCACAGTCGATCCGTCACCTCGGCCCACGCCGTCCCACCGGGACCGGCCATCACCACGAGGCTGAACTTTCCGCCGCTGAAGCGCGCTTCATAGACGGCGAGCTCGCGGTACCCGAGCTCGGCGAAGGACGCCACCTGGCAACGCGTTCCTTCGTTCATGTCGGCCGGGCCCGCGCGCGCGAGCTCGACCCCGGCGGACGCCGCGAGCGCGAAGCGCTGGACCATGATCCACCCGATCCCGAAGAACACGATCACGGGGAACACGGTCATGAAGAGCCTCACCTCAAACCTTCCCCGTGATCCGCCACCACCGCATCCGCCACACCATCCAGATCGCCTCGAGGACGATCCGCTTCGACATCTTGCTCATCCCGACGTTCCGGTCCACGAACACGATCGGCATCTCGACGACCCGGTACCCGGCCCGCCACGCCCGAAAAACGGTCTCGATCTGGAACGCGTAGCCGTTGGAGTGGATCTCCCCCAGCCGCAGGTGCTCGAGGACCTCGCGCCGATAGCACTTGAACCCGCTCGTCAGATCGTGGAGCGGGACGCCGGTCACGACCCGGGCGTACCAGTTCGCGAGCCACGAGAGAACGAGGCGCCCCATGGGCCAGTTGACCACGGTGACGCCGCGCATGTACCGCGACCCCACCACCAGATCCTTGCTCGCCGCGAGCGCCAGGAACTCAGGCAGGTGCTGGGGATCGTGGGAGAGGTCGGCGTCCATCTCGAGCACGAGACGGTAATCCCGCTCGAGGGCCCAATCGAACCCGGCCAGGTAGGCCGCCCCGAGACCCTGCTTGCCGGGGCGGAGGAGGAGGTGGACCCGCCCGTTCTCGGCCGCGAGACGGTTCACCACCTCGGCCGTCCCGTCAGGAGAGCTGTCGTCGACGACCAGCACCTCGAGACGCGGGTCGGCCGCGAGAACGCGAGGCACGACCAGCGCCACGTTCTCGCGCTCGTTGTAGGTCGGGATGACGACCAGGGCCTCTCCCACGGGGCTCCTCAGCGATGCCCGACGACCGTCGAAGCGCGGAGATCGCGGACCCCGTATCTCAGCGCCAGCAGCAACGCCACGAGGAGCTCGAGGGCGGTGAGCCAGAGTCGCGACAGGATCGCGACCGCCGCCGCCACCGGTCCCGGAAGGATCTCGGCGAGGAGGAGCGCGTAGACTCCCTCCCGGACCCCCAGCCCGCCGGGGACGAACACGGCCACCCACCCCGCCAGGTAGCCGGTGGCGCAGATCCCCGCGAGCGCCGGGATCGATCCCGCCGCCGGGTCGGACACGCTGCGCACGAACAGCGCGAATCCGAGCCCGAACACGATCCACGCGCCCAGGTACCCGAGGACCATGGCCAGTCGCGTCTTCACCGGGACCTGGACGTGGGCATCGCCGCGGCCGGCCAGGCGGAGCCCCAGGCGGTGGGCGTGATGGAAGAGCGGCGTCAGCAGGAGGACGGCCAGGCCCCCCGCCACCGCCAGGGCGGCCGTCGAGCCGCCGGGCAGCGGGAGGCCCGAGCCGGGGAGCACGACGAGCGTGAGGACGAGCCCCGCCACGATCACGAACAGCTGGGCCACCACCATCGAGCCCACGGTGAGCACCGGGGTGACGCCCTTGGCCCGGGCGAGGTAGGCCGTTCCCGCGAGCTGGAGGACCTTTCCCGGCACGTAGCGGGCGAGGTTTCCGAAATACCAGATGCGATGGGCGTCGGCGAGCGTGAGCCGGCCGCCGAGGCTCGCGACGACGTGCCTCCAGAGAAGGACGAAGCCCGAGTAGGCGAGCAGGACGAGCGCCGAGCCCGCCCACAGGAGGGCCCAGTCCACGTCCCAGGGCCGGGCGGCGAGAACGTCCCATTCCCGGACCAGGTACCGGGCGATGGCCGCCAGGACGACCAGCGCGACCGCCCACTCGAGGGCCCTCAGCCATCTCATCGCGCCTCCACCGCCGCCGGACCGGGGCGCCTGCGGGTGGCGACGAACGCGCCCGCCAGCAGGACGAGTCCCGCCACGCTCCCCCATCGGCCGGCGGCCAGCATAGGGTCCCGGAACTCCATCGTGACCCGCTGGCGCCCCTCACCGATCGGGACCCCGCGCAGCGCCACGTCGACCTGGAGGAGGTCCACCGGACGGTCGTCCACCCTGGCCGACCAGTACGGATGGTAGATCTCGCTCAGGACGAGGATCCCAGGCGAGCCGCTCTCCACCTCCAGCACGAGCCTGGCGGGCTGCCGTTCGATCCACCGGACCCGCGCCGGCCCCGCCTCTCCCGTCGGCGGCGACGGCACGCCCGGCTCGAGGAGGGCGGTCGTGCCGGGATCGAACCCGGGAGCGAGGACCGCCTCGCCGGGCGCCACGCCGTCCGGCCGGGAGCGCGCCTCGTGGACGACCCAGGCCGCCGGGCCGGACCCCTCCCACCCGTAGACCGGCGGACCTCCCCCCTCGTGGACCAGCTCCAGGCCGGGCGCCTCGATCGGCTGCCCCGAGATCAGGTACCGGACGTTGAGCAGCCGCCAGAGGCGGGTATCGCCGAGGCGCCGGAGATCCTCGCCGACCAGGTCGTCCCACCAGCGGAGCCGGAAGTTCTGGGAGCCCGTCACCGCTTCGATCCGGTGCAGCATGAGGTCGTTGGGGCCGTAGGCCGTCGGCAGCGGCAGGACCCGGAGCGGCCCGGTCTGCGCCTTCAGGAACCGCACCGCTCCGTCGGTCGCGGTCAGCCGGGTGACCGGGAAGGTCTCGTAGAAGTCGTCGTCGACCCGCCACAGGTCGGCCACGGCGATCCCGGCCAGGAGGAAACAGGCCAGCGTCATGCCGAGCTTCTGCCGGACCGCCGCCAGGCAGACCGCCAGGGACGCCCACCACCAGACGGCAAAGATGCCGAGGCTCCGGACGAAGCCCGGCATGGCGCGCTCGAGCGCGGCCCCGCGGTCGGGCTCCAGCGATCCGTAGAGGAGGCCCGCCACCGACCGGCCGAAGTCGCCCGGCGAGCCGGCGGCCAGGAACCACAGGACGACGAAGAGGATCCCCAGGCCGCCCGTGACCCGCCAGACCGGGTGGCTGAACGCCCGCAGCGCATCCCTCCGGTCCAACAGGGTCTGGGCTCCCAGACCCGCCAGCACCACCGCCGCCAGCGCGACGACCGAATACATCATCCCCGGTGCGCGGAACGACTTCATGACCGGCAGGGTCCAGTAGACGAGCCGGTGGACCGGGGTCGCGCCACCCCAGGCGAAGAGGAGGGCCAGAACAGCGAGGCCGGCGAAGAACCACGTCCGGGCGCTCCGCCGGCCCACCAGCGCCACCAGCGCCAGGACGAGCGTGGCGGCTCCCAGGTACTCGGTGTGGAGCTTGAACGGGTTGGTCCCCCAGTAGGTGTCGAGGTACCCCTGGAATCCGGGCCACGCCGCCCCCAGCGTCTCCTGGACGGGCATCGACCAGGACGAGGCGTAGTCGTAGCCGCGCTCGATCCGGTGCGAGAACTGGAGCATGTCCCGGGTCGGCAGGATCTCGGCGAGAGCGACCAGCCCGGCCAGCGCGTAGGCGCCCACGAAGCCGAGCGCGAGCGGCAGGGCGGGCCGCCACGACTTCCGCTCGCGCCCGAGCTGGACGAGACGGAACGCCAGGAAGGCGCTGACGCCGAGCCCCGCGAAGTAGGTCATCTGGACGTGCGGGGTGAAGAGCTGGAGGGCGACCACGACGGCCATCCAGGCGAACGGCCGCATCCGGCCGGTCCGGACGGCCCGCTCGGCGAGCAGGAACAAGGCCGGCGTCCATGTCATGGCGAACATCCGGCCGTCCTGACCGGCGTGAAGATGGCTCACCAGGTAGCCGGTGAACATGTACGCGGCGCCGGTGACGACGGCCGGGCCCGGCCCCAGCCTGAGCTCGCGCGCCATCCCGTACGCCAGGACCCCGGCCAGCAGGAAGTGGAGGACGAACGCCCAGCCGATCGCCCGATGGAGGGCCATCACGAAGTACAGCAGCGAGGTCGGGTAGTAGACCGGGTACGGCAGGATCGACAGGTACGGCAGGCCGCCGAAGACGAACGGGTTCCATTGCGGAAGCCCGCGGCCGGCCTGGACCTCCTGGACCGCGAAGGCGCGGCTCTGGTAGGCCTGGGAGACCATGTCGGTGCCGAAGATCATCGCCTCGCGGTCGGTCACGAACGAACCGAAGAAGACGAGCGTCGCCAATGTCGCCGCGGCGAGGAAGATCCAGAAGGCGCGCCGCTCGAGAAGGCGGGGCTCGCCGCGCGCCGTGGGAGCGCCCGGCCGGGCCGCCGGGCGCTTCGCCTTCTTCCCCTTGCGCGGAGGTGCCTTCCGCGCCGTCATGCCGGTCCCGCGTGACGAACCAGGAAGAACCATTGCGGACTGAACAGGTTCAGGCCGCGGCGGCGGACCCCGCGTGGGATCCGCCGCGCGACACGCCCGACGCCGCGACCGATCCGGCTCTCGTACCGCTCGAGATGGTCGCTGAGCACGCGGTCGGTCAGGTCGTCCAGCTCGAGCCCCGCCCGGCCCGCGGTCCTGATCAGCCGACCACGGGTCGTGAACCGGATGTCGTCGTACCGCTCGCCTCGCCCCGACCAGCGCAGGATCCGGCTCGCGACCGGCTCGGGCCACCACGAGAGCGTCGGGATCCGGTAGTGGGGCTCGATCAGGGCGAACCGGCTGCCCGCGGTCAGGTACACGGCCCCCGCGGGCGCCAGCGCGCGCTTCAGCTCCACGAAGAACCGGTCGAGGTCGGCGACATGCTCGTAGACGTGATTGGCGATCCCGAAGTCGATGGCCGCGTTCCTGACCGGCAGGCGGAGCAGGTCCGCGACGGCCAGGCGCGTTGGGTCGTCGATGAACGCGCGATCGATCTCGAACCCGACGATCGGCCGCCCCGAGAGACGTTCGAGGGCGGCCCGCACGAGTCCGGTCCCGGCTCCCAGGTCGACGACCGTGCGCGCTTCCCGGAGCCGGTCGTGGCACACGGCCTCGATCAGGGCCGCCCGGCGTTCGCGAGACGCCCGGTACTCCTCGCCGGCGAGGCGTCGGTCGTAAGCGCTGGGGACGGCGCACACCCCGCTCAAGCACCCACCGGACCGCGACCGTAGACGGCCTCGAGCCGGTCCACGATGCTATCCCATCCGAAGGCGGTGCGCACGCGCTCACGGCCCCGTTCGCCCATGTCCCGGGCGGTGGCCGGATCCTCGAGGAGCCGTCGGACGCCGGCCGCCAGGGCCGGGACCTCGTCCTCGACGAGGATACCGGTCCGGCCGTCGATCACGACGTCGGTGATCCCGCCGCGCCGGGTGGCCACGACGGGCAGGGCATGGCTCATCGCCTCGAGCAGAACCACGCCAAGCCCCTCGGTATCCTCGCGCTCGTCCAGGGTCGCCGGGAGCACGAACGCGGTGGCCCGCCGGTACGCGGCCGTGAGCTCCTCGTTCGGGACTCGGCCCAGGAACGCCACCCGCTCGGCGAGACCGAGCTGCCCGGCCAGGGCCTCGAGGCGCTCCCTCTCGGGCCCGAACCCGATCACCTCCAGCCGCCACGGACGGTCGCGGAGCGTCGCCAGGGCCTCGAGCAGACGATCGACCCCCTTGCGGGTGACCAGCCGGCCGACGAAGAGGAGGATCGGCGGGTCGGCGGCCCGTCCACCCGCCGCGGCCTCTCCGGGCATCGACACCCCGTACGGGATCACGTCGATCGGCCGGAGCGCGTAGGGAGCCAGCATCCGCCGCGTGCTCTCGGAGATGGCCACCAGGTGGGAGCGCCGGCCGTACCAGCGGAGGAACGCCTTGCCCGGCGGGAAGCGCCGCTCGGCCCACCGGATCTCGGCACCGTAGAAGGTCGTGACGAGGGCCGCCCGGGCGGCTCGGGCGGCGGCGGCGCCGTGCACGCCGTGCGGGATGGCCCAGTGGACGTGAACGGCATCGGGCCGGAGGTTTCGGCCGAGCCGGCGGGCGGCCCGGGTGCCGGCCGCGACGTAGCCCGGCAGGAGGAGCCCCCAGGCGGGGTTCCGCTCGAGCCGGTCGGGGGTCGTCTCCTCGTGGGTCAACCGCTCCCAGCGGGCGGGGGCGTAACGGTAGCGATGCACGTGGAGCTCTCCCTGCCGCTGATCCCCGAGTCCGGCGTAGGAGGGCGCCAGCACGTGAACCTCGTGTCCGCGCTCGGCCTGACGCTCGGCCAGGGTGACCAGCCAGGGCGTGATGACGTCGCCCGGATCACGCGGCCACGCGGTCGGGACGTGGAGGATCCGCATCAGGGCGGGCCGGGGGCGAGACGGACGACCAGGACCGCGCGGTGCGGGGCCGCGTGGACGACCTCCAGGAGATCCGCGTGCGGCGCCAGGGCCGGCGCCAGGTAGGCGCGGGTCGCGGGATCCATGAGGATGTGGGTGATCCCGTTCTCGCGCAGGAAGGCCCATGTCCGGTGCGGGTCGCCGTGGAAGGGGTAGACCAGGCTCGGTCGTCCTCCGCTCCAGTACCAGGCGAACGTCGGCTTGCGGCCGGTGATGACCGCGTCCGGCGCGTGGTCGCCGATCCAGCGGGCGGCCTCGAAATAGTCCTGCCAGAAGGGGTCGTATCCCGCCAGCTCGTCGCCGTCCAACCAGGCCCGCGTGCTTTCCCAGGCGTCCGGGACTTGCCGCGCCGCGCCCACCGCCAGGACCACGATCAGCAGGGTGGCCGTCCACCGCGCGGGCGCCGAGCGCCCGGTGAGGAAGCGCGATGCCGCGTCGAGGCCGACCAGCATGACCAGCCAAACGAGCGGCACGAGGGTCAGGAAGAACCGGTCCCCGGTCCACGGCCAGACCAGGATCACCCCCAGCGACAGGAGGCCGAAGAGGTCCCAGACCGTGACCCCCCGCCGGCGGACGAGATGGACGGCCCCCATGATCGTGAGCGCGACCCCGACGATCACCCCGAACACCATGACCCCCAGGGGAGGCGGCGTCACCGGCCAGAAGAGCTGAGGCAGGTCACGAACCGTGTAGATCGCCAGGTTGCCGGCGGCGCGACGCGTGTACTGGCCGATCCGCATGGGCGGGCTCTCCGGATCCAGCCGGTCGCTGACCCGCACCTGCTCGAAGTATCCGCCGGTCTCGGGAGGGCGCTGCGAGGTCCAGACGAACCAGGGCACGACGGCCAGGCCGATCGCGGCGGCCACGATCGCGGCCCGTCTCCATCGCCGTCGCCAGGCGGCCCACAGGAGCGCCGCCCCCAGGAGCGCCACGCCGGCCGTGCGGATACCGAACGCGAGCACGGCGACCAGCGATGCCAGGATCCACCACCGGTCGCCCCATCGGTCCCCTTCCCCCTCTTCCGCCGCGTCGGACCGGGCGGCCCGCTGGAAGAGGACCAGGGTGACCATCGCCGCCGCCGTGTAGGACATGTCCGAGAGGACGTACCGCGTATAGAGGAGGAAGACGGGGGCCAGCCCGACCAGCCAGACGGCGGCGGCGGCGGCCCAATCCGGCACCGCCAGGGCCTCACGGCCGAGCTTCCAGGTGGCCCACAGGGCCGCCGCGGCGGCCACCAGCGACTCCAGCTTGAGGACGAACATGCTCCCGCCTCCGAGCCAGTAGAAGGGCACCAGGAGAAGCGGAAAGCCAGGCGGATAGAGGGTCTCGGGAGGCGTGGCGGGGCTCATCAGGTCGACGTAGCCGCGCCCGGTCGCCAGGGCTCGCGCCAAGGCGTAGTAGGCGACGTTGTCCCCGCCCGTGAACAGATAGGGGTCGATCAGGGCCAGCGCCAGGATGAGCGAGACGACGGCGCCTGCCAGCGCCCACCGGTCGGGCCGGCTCACCCCTCCGTACCGCTCCGATCCACGGCGGCGGTGAGCCGACGCTCCAGATGCTCGACCCGGTCCCGGACCTGGACGATCCCCTCAGCGAGGACGCCGAGGGCGAAGAACAGGACGCCCAGGACCATCAGCAGGATCACCAGGTAGAGGAGCGGCCGATACCCCTGCCCGAGGCCGAAGCGATAGTAGAGGGCGATCAGGCCGACGATCAGCCCGCTCGCGCCGAGGAGCGCCCCGAGCGTCCCGAAGAAGACCAGCGGCTTGCGGAGGAGAGTGGTGATCACCTTGACCGACGCCAGGTCGAGCGTGCCGGCCACGATCCGGCCCGCACCGGAATATTTGGACGCTCCGAAACGACGGGGATAGAGGGTAATCGGGATCTCCCCCACCCGGTAGCCGCGGTCGTGGGCCAGGACCACGAAGAAGCGATGCCAGTCGTGGCGCAGCGGGATCTCGTCCAGGACTTCCCGCCGGAACGCCTTCATCGAGTTGAGGTCGTGGACGGGGACGCGGAACAGCCGTCGGGAGAGCCAGTTGTAGATGCCCGACACGAGACGTTTCTCGTACCGGCCCTGCTTCCAGCCGGTCACGACGTCGTAACCCTCGGAGAGCTTGTCGAGGAAGCGCGGGATCTCGTCCGGGGAATGCTGGAGATCGGCGTCGAAGAGGACGAGCCAGCGGCGGGGAGTCGCCAGAGCCGCCGTCACCATGGCCTCGGTCTTTCCGAGGTTGACCGGGTGGCGCTCGATCCGGACCCGCGCGGGAAAGCCGCGGGCGGCGCGGCCGGCGGCCTCGGCGGTGCCGTCGGCCGAGCCGTCGTCGACCAGGACGATCTCCCCCGCCAGACCGTTCCGGCGCCACGTCTCGGCCAGCGCCTCGAACAGCGGGCCCATGTTCTCGACCTCGTTGTAGGCCGGGACCACGACCCCGAAGTCGGCGCGCGGGGAGATCTCCGGGCTCCCCGTCATCGTTCACCCGCCGCCGCGGCTTCGAGAACCTCGAGCGTGCTTGCGGCTGCCGCCTCCCACGAGAATCCCCGGGCGCGCCGGACCGCGGCCGTCTCCCACGCCTCCCGCTCGGCCGGCCGGTCGATCGCCCGCTGCATGGCGCCCGCCAGCGCGGCGATGTCGCCGTGCGGCACGACCAGCCCGGTCTCACCGGGCACCACCGTCTCCCTCAGACCCGGAGAGTCGCTCACGATCGCGATCGTCCCGACCCGCTGGGCCTCGACGCTCGAGATTCCCCACCCCTCCTTGGGGCTGGTGTAGAGCAGCGCCCACGCGCGACGGAGGAGCGACCATTTGGCCTCGTCGTCCAGCCAGCCGGGAAACTCGACCCGTCCGTCCAGTCCGCTCGCTGCCGCGCGCCGCTCGAGCGCCTCGCGATGGTCGCCGTCACCGGCGACGACGAGCCGGGCCGCCGGATGCTCGCGCGCGACCAGCGCGAACGCTTCCAGCGCGAGCTCGATCGCCTTGTAGCGCTTGAGCCGGGTCAGCACGACGAAGAGCGGTGCCGGATCCTTGGGCGCCTCGAGCCACCGGTCGTAGGGCAGGTCCGGCAGGCCGTTCGGCACCACGGTGATCCGATCCGGCTCCACGCCCCTCCTCGTCAGGTCCTCGGCCGTCGAGTCGGACACGGCGATGAACGCCGAGCGCACATAGACCCTGGACACCGCCCGCTCGCTGAGCCACACGTAGCTGCCGAAGGCCGGGTTGGTCTGCTCGAAGACCGTGCCGCCGAACAGGTGGTGGACCAGGGCGACCACCGGCCGGTCGCAGAAGAGGGGGCTGTAGAACGGGACCTTGTTCAGGTCGTCGACGACCACGTCGTACCGGTTCCGGCGCAGCACACGCCGGTAGATCCCCGGCACCGCGAAGTTGAAGAGCTCCCACCGCCGGCCGCGCCGGATCACGTTGATCCCCTCCAGTCGCTCCTCGGAGGGCGCCCCGGGGAAGCCCGTGCAGAGGAGGTCCACGCGGTGGCCGCCGGCGGCGACCCGACCGAACACCTCACGCAGGTGGACCTCCGCCCCTCCGGCGCGCGGATGGGTCCAGTCCTGCCAGTTGATGGCGAGGATCCGCACGTCAGGCCGCTCCCGGACGCCGGCCGACCACGCCGATCGTGTGGGCCACCCAGCGCGCAGCCCGGGGGGCCAGGATCCGCTCGCGGACGACGCGCCGGGCGCGCGCCAGCGGCTCCGGGCCGGATGGCTCGAGGGGCAGCTCCAGCGACACCCGCCCGGCCGCTTCGCGCGCCAGCCGGTACGCGAGGCTCGGGACCATCCAGTCGCCGTACGTCGCCTCGACCTCCCAGCCGGCCCCGCGGACCAGATCCTCCAGCTCGGTGATCGTGAAGTCGGTCTCCCATCCCGCGAACCACCGGTCGGCGCGAAGGGCCGCCCGCTTGAGGAGCGTCCACGGATGGAAGGTCTGAGGCACGTCCACGACCAGCACCCCGCCCGGGCGGGTGACCCGCAGGTTCTCGGCCAGAAACGCCGACGGGTTGCCGAAGTGCTCGAGGACGCCCTGATGAAAGACCGCGTCGAACGTCCGATCCTGGAACGGCAGGTGGAAGGCGTCTGCGCCGACCAGGCCGCGCCCGCGGAGCGAGGGCTCCGCCCGGGCGGCCAGTCGCCACGCCTCCGGCGAGGCGTCGAGAGCCACCGCGTGGTGGCCCCGTCTCGCGAGCTCCCCCGTGTCCCGCCCCGTCCCCGCGCCGATCTCGAGCACACGCGCACGTCCGGCCGGGAGCCGCTCCAGCACGGCCGCCACCACACGGGGGCTCGCCCTGTAGACCCGGTCAGGGTCGTCCTTGCCGGACCAGAACCGGTCCCAGGGCCCGGTCGAGCCGGTCACAGTCCGAACGCCAGCCGGCTCGCCTCGAAGGCGGGCAGACCGCGCGCGACGATCGCCTGCTGGGCCGCCGCGACATCGTACGGGAGCCGGGCCAGGACCAGGATCTCGCCGTCGGTCTGGAACGTGGCGCAGGCCGCCCGGGGGTTGCGGTCGCGGGGCTGGCCGACCGAGCCCGGATTGACCAGGAACCGGTGCGGTCCCTCGAGGCGCACGCTCAACTCGCCCGGGCCGACCGGTTCCCCGGTCCAGGCCCCGGAGCGCTCAGGCTCGCCGGCCTCGCCGCCCCGGAAGATCGCCGGCACGTGGGTATGCCCGATGAAGCCGATCCGGACCGGCATGGCGTCGATCTCGGCGGCGGCCTGCGACGCGTCCGTGACGTACGGATACGCGGCCGGGTCGATGAAGCTGGCATGCCCCAGGGCCAGCTCCTCCCGTGAAGCGACCTCCGGCAGCGACTCGAGCCACGCGACCTCGTCCCCGCTCAGGATCTCGGCATGGCGCTCGATCGCCTGGCGGGCATGATCGTTGAACTCCTTCCGCAGGGTGGGATCGAAGACGGCATGGTCGTGATTGCCGCGCACCGTCACCGAGCACCGCTCCCGGACGATCTCGATGCATCGCTCGGGATCACCCCCGTACCCGACCACGTCGCCCAGGCACACCGCGTCGTCGACGTCGCGGGCGTCCAGCCACGCCAATGCGGCCTCGAGCGCCTGAAGGTTGGCGTGAACGTCGGCGAGGATCCCGATCAGCACGAAAGAACCGAAGCCGCTCCGGTCTTCAGGAAGGAATCAGGTCGAGCCGGTGGGCCGCGGCGTCCAGGACGCCGTTGACGAACCGCGGGGAATCCGCGCCGCCGTACCTCCGGGCCAGCGTCACGGCCTCGTCGATGGAGACTTTGAACGGGACGTCCGGAAGATACAGCAGCTCGGCCAGGCCGATCCGAAGGACGTTACGGTCGATGATCGACATGCGGGCCGGGTCCCAGTTTTCGGCGCTCTCCCCCAGGATGCGGTCGATCTCCCCCATGTGGGCGTCGAGGACGGCGATCAGCTCCTCGGCGAAGCCGCGTGTCTCCGGACCGATCCGGCGGCGCTCGAAAAACCCCGCCGCCTCGTCGGTGAGCCGACCCGGACGATCCCGCACCTCCCACGCGTAGAGGATCTGGAGGACCCAGCGCCGCGCCTTGTGCCGCCGCCTCATGACGCGCGGAACCCCCGGACCGGCGAGCGGCTCTCGCGCAACCGCTCGTAGAGGCCCGCCTGGGCCAGGGCCGCCCGGGCGGTCTCGCCACCCTTGTCGAGACCGTGAGGGTCGGACCGCGCCCGCGCCTGCTCCATCGTATCGGTGGTCAGCACGCCGAACCCGATCGGGACGTTCGCGTCGACGGCCAGCGACTGGATCGCTTCCGCCGCCGCCCCGGCGACGAAGTCGAAGTGCGGGGTCTCGCCCCGAATCACCGCCCCGAGCGCGATCACCACGTCCGGGACGGGGTCCTGTCCCAGGAGCTGGCGGATGGCCGGCGCCAGCTCGAAAGCCCCGGCGACCCCGAACTCGTCGATGTCGGAATCCCTCACCCCGGCGGCGACCAGCGCCGCCCGTGCACCTTCCGCGAGCCGATCGGCGATCTCGCCATGAAAGCGAGCCACCACCAGCGCCGCGCGCTTGCCGCGGCCGTCGGCCGGGAGATCGGACCCCTTACCGGGCATGGCGCGTCGCGGGCCGGGAGCCGTGTCTCATCCGTGTCCCAGGAGGTGGCCCAACTTGTCCCGCTTCGTCTCCAGATAGCGCCGGTTGTGGTCGGTCGGCTCGACCTCGATCGGCACGTGCTCGGTGATCCGGAGGCCGTATCCCTCGATCGCGGCGCGCTTGCGCGGATTGTTCGTCAACAGGCGAAGGGTCGACAGACCGAGGTCGACCAGGATCTGGCAGCCGATCCCGTAGTCGCGTGGATCGGGTCGGAAGCCCAGATGCTCGTTCGCCTCGACCGTGTCCAGCCCCTGGTCCTGGAGCATGTACGCCTTGAGCTTGTTGACGAGCCCGATCCCGCGTCCTTCCTGATGCATGTAGAGGACGACCCCCTCCCCCTCCGCCGCCACCTGACGCATCGCCTGGTGGAGCTGGTCCCCGCAGTCGCAGCGGAGGCTGCCGAGGACGTCGCCGGTGAAGCAGGAGGAGTGGACCCGCACCAGGACGTCCTCCTTCCCCTCGACCCGCCCCCGGACGAGCGCCACGTGATGCTCGTCGTTGATCGTCGTGCCGTACAGGATGAGACGGAACTCCCCGTAGCGGGTCGGCAGCGGGGTCTCGGCCAACCTCACGACCAGCTTCTCCTTGAGACGGCGGTACACGATCAGGTCCTCGATCGTGATGATCCCGAGCCCGTGCTCGCGGGCGATCTCGAGGAGCCGCGGGAGCCGTGCCATCGAGCCGTCGTCGTCGACCACCTCGCACAGGACCGCGACCGGCGCCAGCCCGGCCAGCCGCGCCAGGTCCACCGCGGCCTCGGTGTGGCCGGCCCGGCGCAGGACGCCGCCGTCCTTGGCGCGCAACGGGAACACGTGCCCGGGACGCGCCAGGTCGGTCGGGTGGGTCTCGGGGTCCACCAGGGCCCGTACGGTGGCCGCCCGGTCGGCCGCGCTGATTCCGGTCGTCGTTCCATGCCGGGCATCCACGGAGACCGTGAACGCGGTCTCGTGAAGCGCCGTGTTGTCGGTGACCATGAGGTCCAGGCGCAGATCGTGCGCCCGGGCGCCGCTGATCGGCGCGCAGATCAATCCCCGGCCGTGGCGGGCCATGAAGTTGATGGCCGCGGGCGTGACCCGCTCGGCGGCCATGACGAAGTCGCCCTCGTTCTCGCGGTCCTCGTCGTCGACGACGATGAGGATCTCCCCGCGGCGGATCGCCGCCAGGGCCTCGTCGATCGGCGTGAACGTCACGGGCTGGATCATGGCCGGGCCTCGATCAGGCGCTTCAGGTATCGTGCGATCAGGTCGTACTCCACGTTCACCGGGTCGCCGGCGGCAAGGTCCTGGAAAGCCGTCGCCGTCCACGTGTGGGGAACGATCGAGAGGCGGACCCCGTCCGGGGTCAAGGCCAGAACGGTCAGGCTGACCCCGTTCACGGCGATCGATCCCCGCTCCGCCACGAAC
>DATEDS010000053.1:0-2903 GCA_035281565.1 Gemmatimonadota bacterium | reverse complement strand
GAGCGCGATCGAGCGCTCGGCCTCGTCCAGAGCCCGGTCGCGGGCATCCTTGTCGTGGTCGCCCCAATGGAGTTGAAGCACGCAGGCGCAGGCGCGGCCAGCGTGGGCGGGTGCGTAGCGGGGATCGGCGCGTATGGCGCTCTCGAAGCACTTCTCGGCCCGATCGAGGCTCTCGTGCGTTCGCCGATTCCAGTGCCAGAGTCCCTTCAGGTAGGCCTCGTACGCCGCCTGGTTGGTCTTCTGCCCCCCCTCGATGCGGGCCCGATCGCGGGGCGAGAGACGCAGCCGGAGGGCCTCGACGATCCGCTCCGCCACGTCGCTCTGGATGGCGAAGATGTCCTCGAGATCGCGATCGTACCGTTCGGCCCACAGGTGGGCGTCGGTACGGGCGTCGATGAGCTGCGCCGTGATCCGAACGCGATGGCCGGCGCGCCGTACGCTCCCCTCGAGGACGGTCGCGACACCCAGCTCGCCGCCGATCTGGCGCACGCTCTTCGACGTTCCCTTGTAGGTCATCGCCGACGTCCGACTGATCACCTTCAGGTCCTCCATCCGGGCCAGGACGGTCAGGATCTCCTCGGTGACGCCGTCCGAGAAGTATTCGTTCTCGGGATCGGCGCTCAGATTGGCGAACGGGAGGACGGCGATCGAGTGCGCCGGGGGGGCGGGTGCGTGAGGGACGCGTCCTTCGTCGGCCGATTTCGCCAGCCGGGCGACGAACAGCCGGACCGGCTCCGAGAGGCCCTTGAGTTCCCGCGGCCCGATGTCCTCGAAAACGAACTCGGACCGCTGGCGAAGCTGTCGCACCACGTCCTCGCTGCAGAGCACCTGACCCGCCGTCGCCGCCGTGTGGAGGCGCGAAGCCACGTTGACGCCATCCCCGAGCACGTCCCCATCGGGGGTCGTGGCGACCTCCCCGACGTGGACTCCGAGTCGAACGTGCCGTGACTCTCCGCCACGACGCTCGCGGCGCCGAGCCAGCTCGACCGGCAGGGCGAGGGCCGAACGGACTCCGTCGCCCGCGCTCGGGAACTCGGCCAGGACCGCGTCGCCGACGAACTTCACGACCCGGCCGCCGTGCCTCTCGACAACCTGACGGGCCGCCGACTGGAGGTCCCCGACGAGATCGAGCGCCGCGTCCTCGTCCCTCGCGGCCAGCGTCGTGTAATCGACGAGGTCGGCGAACCATACGGCGGCCAGCCTGCGCTGGGCTGTCTCACGCATAGCGGCCAAGCTACGGGGCGCCTCGGGGCCCGAACAACCCGACGCCCGGGCATTGACGACCTGCCCGAGCCCGCGCTACGATCCCGCTGACGTCACAGGTCTTCCCTCCAGCCAACCCCTCCCCAGGAGGCCGCATGCTCCGCCGCCGCATGTCCAGGTCATGGAACTCCGTGTTCGTTTCGGCCGTGCTTGCCGCCGGGCTCTCGCTGGCCGCAGCCGGTCCCATGCTCGCCCAGGACGACGAAGCCGTCAGCATCGTGTCCCTGTACCGGGTTGCTCCCGGCCAGCACGTCGCGTTCCTGGAATGGATGGCGGGAAATGAGGCCGCCGCCGCCCAGGCCGGCGTCCCGGCGTCCCAGTGGTACGCGCACATTAACGGCGACGCATGGGACTACCTGGTGATCGCCCCGGAGACTACCGACGAACAGGATGCCGCGGTAGAGGCCGCCCTCCAGGCCCAGGGACGGCCGACCGGGCCCGCGGGAGGTATCGAGTTTCGAAGGTTCATGGCCTGGCACACCGACACGTTCGTCGCCGGGCCGATGACGGCGGCCGAGCTGCTCACGATGGTCGGCGGCGAGTAGCCGATCTTCGGGGGCCGGGGATCGGCCGCCGGGCGCCTGGTTCAGCGGAGGCTGTCCGTCCCCGGCAGCACGAACGCCCCCAGATGCGGTCCGGGGTTGTGGACCGCCGCCCAGAGGCTGAACCCGAGTCCGTCCCGCAGGTTCTCCGGCGTGAGGACCGCGTCCACGAAGCCGCGGGCGGCGGCGTAGCGGGCGTCCAGCTGACGTTCGTAGTCGCGGCGGACCGACTCCATCCGCGACTCCAGGTCCGCGTCGGGGGTCCGACCCTCGGCCTCGAGCCGGTCGAGCTCGGTCCCGAAGATGGCCCGGACCGCGCTCTCCCCCTCCATGACGCCCATCCGCCCGGTGGGCAGGGTGAACAGGAAGTCCGGATCGAACCCCTGTCCGGCCATGGCGTAGTAGCCGGCCCCGCTGGCATGGTTCACGGTGAGGACCAGCTTGGGGACGGTCGCCGTGGCCATGGCCTCGACGAAGCGGGCCCCTGCCCGGATGATCCCGCCGTGCTCGGCCTCGGGGCCCACCATGAAGCCCGAGACGTCCTGGACGAACAGCATCGGGATCCGGTGGCGGTCCAGGTTCTCCAGGAAGTAGGCGACCTTCTCGGCCGAATCGGTGTAGACGATGCCGCCCAGCTTGGGCGGCTTCCCCGGGCGCGGGTACATCCCCCGCGCGTTGGCGATCACACCCACCGGGATCCCCTGGAGCCGCGCCCTGAGACACATCATCTCCGGAGCCAGGTCGGCCTGGAAGACGTCCCACCCGCCCTCGTCGAGAACGCACGCGAGGACCTCGTGCATGTCGTACGGCTGGCGATGATCGGCGGGGAGGAGGTCGTACAGCTCGGCGGGCTCGCGACCCGGGACGGCCGTCCAGTCCAAGGTCAGAGCGGGCGCCGCGTAAGGCAGCTCGCCGATCAGGTCGCGGATCCGGGCCAGGCACGCCTCGTCGTCGGCGGCCCGGTAGTGGGCGACGCCGCTGATCTCGGTATGGACCCGCGCGCCTCCGAGCTCCTCCGCGTTCACCGCCTGTCCGGTCGCCCCCTTCACGAGATTCGGTCCACCAAGACCCATGAACGAGGTCCCCTCGACCATCATG
>DATEDS010000052.1:0-2264 GCA_035281565.1 Gemmatimonadota bacterium | reverse complement strand
GATGTTCTGGTTCAGGTGGAAGAAGTTGTCGGGGTCGTAGCGGCGCTTGAGCCCGGCCAGCCGAGCGTAGTTGGGGCCGTAGGCCGCTTTCACGCGGTCGGTCTCGTCCGTGGGCATGAAGTTCACGTACACGCCACCCGTGGCGTAGCGCGCCATGGTGTCGAAGAACTCACGCGCCCAGCCGACGCAGCCGTCGTCCTCACCCGGATCCTCCCAACGCGCGTGAACGTTCATGAGGTACTCGACGTCCCGGTGCGGATACGCGGTCGCGTCGGCGGGCTTACGGTTCATGGCGCCGCCCATTCGCGCCACGAAGATCTCGGTCTGATCGGACGGGAGACGACCCGCATAGTCGACGATCGCGTCGAGCGCGCCGTCCACGAGCGCCGGGAAGTTGTGCGACTTCCAGTAGTTGCGGGCACCCGGGGTGAGCAGGGGGTCGAACGCCTGCTGCCACCCCGTGTAGGGATGCGGCCCGACCACGTCGGCGATCGGCTTTCCGATCGCGCGGAGGGGTTCGACCAGGGGCTTCGCCGACTCCATGTCGCCGGCCACGAAGACGGGCAGGATGAGGATCATCCGGCCATGAACATCTTCCGGCAGGAAGGGGAGGGGCGGCGCCTTGCGCAGGACGAACCACGGGTTGACCCTGTCCGGGGCGTCGTCGGCGAACTCGCGATACCGGTCGAGCACCTCGCGCGCATCGTCGAACGGGTGGACGATCAGACCCGAGAGGACCTCCGGCCCCACGTCGTGGAGGCGATACTCGAACGATGTCACGACGCCGAAGTTCCCGCTGCCTCCTCGCAACGCCCAGAAAAGATCCGGGTTCTCGTCCTCGCTGGCTCTGAGCCGCTCGCCGTCGGCGGTGATCACCTCGGCGGCGGCTAGGTTGTCGACCGTGAGCCCGTGCATCCGGGAGAGCCAGCCGAAGCCGCCGCCCAGGGTCAGGCCCGCGATCCCGGTCGTCGAGTTGACGCCCAGCGGGGTGGCCAGGCCATGCGTCTGGGTCGCGCCGTCCAGGTCGGACAGGGTGGCTCCGGCCCCCGCTCGAGCCGTCCGCGCCCGGGGATCGACCTGGACCGTCTTCATCGGGGAGAGGTCGATCAGAAAGCCGCCCTCGCAGACCGAGTTCCCGGCGATGTGGTGACCCGCGCCGCGAACGGCGACCTCCATTCCGCGGTCGCGCGCGAACCGGACGGCCTCCTGAACGTCGTCGGCCGACGCGCAGCGGACGATGAGCGCGGGATGCCTGTCGATCATGCCGTTCCACACCGCCCGCGCCTCGTCGTAGGCTGCGTCTTCGGGTGTCAGGATTCCGCCATCGAGCCCCTCCGCGAGGTCGCGTAGGGTTCCGGCGCCGATCGTCCGGTCGCTTCCGTCGAGGCCTCGGATCCTTCGTTCTACCATGCCGACTCCCGGGACAGGGTTTAAAGCGAAGCTCGTTGCAGGAACACGATGGCGAAAGGCACGGTTAGCGCCAGGCGACGTCGAAGAGCCGAACCGGCTCCGGGAACCCCTTGAGGGGGACCTCGCCCAGGTCTTCGAAGCGATACGGCTTCCCGATGCAAAGGTCGCGGACGACCGTTGGGACGACGATCCGCTGGGGCTCGGCGTGTTCGCACGCGCGCCGGGCCAGCTGGACGGCGGCCCCGAAGAAATCCTCGTTCTCCGCCACCGGTTCGCCCGCACTCATCCCGATCCGCACCTGAACAGGGTGGTCCGCCGCGCGCTCGTTGTGGGCCGCAAGCGCGCGCTGGACCGCCAGCGAGGTTTCGATCGCCGCCGAGGCGGACGTGAACGAGGCCATGATCCCGTCGCCGGTGTGCTTGACCTCGCGGCCGTGGCGGGCCGAGATCTCACGCCTCACGATCGTGTCATGGACACGCAGGATCCCCATGGCTACCAGGTCGCCGAGCCGCTGCGTGATCTCCGTCGAGCCGACGAGGTCGGTGAACAGTATGATCCTGTAGGCGGTGTCCATCCCGCCGTCCTTCCACAGGGCGGCCCCGATGTGGGATTGCGCCTGCCCCCCCAGGAAGGCATCCACCAGGTTCGATTCGACCTCGATGATCTGGTCGGGGACGAGGCCGTGGGCCTCGCGATGGACGGCGATGCACGCCTCCCGGTTCGGCCCCTCCACGAGACAGCACACCGTCTTGGCTTCCGGGTTGATCCAGTACTTGAGGTATTTGACGCCGTGCTTCCCCTGGGCTTCCATGTCGCTCAGGTGCGCCTTTTCGACGTCCTCGGGGGTGGCTTCC
>DATEDS010000051.1:0-2362 GCA_035281565.1 Gemmatimonadota bacterium | reverse complement strand
CTTGGCCGAGTTGATGGCCGGGCCGAGCTGCTCGACGAACTCCGTGTCGAGGACCAGGTGTCCGAACCCCGCCTGAATGCGATCTACCGTGATGTGGACCTTGCGAATCGTCTGGATCTCGACCCACAAGCGGTAGGTCTCGAGCGGGACCGGCGCGGGCCCGACGTAGTGGTTGGCCGACATGGCCTCCCGCGCACGCTCGCGCCCCTGCCCGGTCAGGTCGTAGAGGTAGCTGCCGCGGCCGTGACCGGTCGCCCGGCGCACCTCGACGAGCTGCCGCTGCTGCAGATCCTGGTACAGGTCGTCCAGCAGAGGGAACGGGAGGCGCAGGTCCAGCGCGAGCTGCTTCCCGGTCGTCGAGCCCTTCACGTACAGGGTCTTGATGATCAGATCGTTGATCGCTTCGGGCATCAGCCCCGTCTCCTCCAACGTGGTGGGGACGGGCGGCTTGCCCGACCGGGCCGGAGCCGCGGTTCCCGCGGCCAGTCCGAAACTGGCGTTCATCGTTCCTCCTCGGCGGGCCGGCACGCGAGCACGTCGCCGACCTGGGTTCCGGTGTCCGCCAGCGTCCCCGGCGGCAGCTCGATGGCCTTGCGTGCGGGCCGGTGGAAGGGTGTCCGACGGCCGGGGGCGAGATCCGGATAGATCGCCACCACCGACCCTCCTTCGTCCACGAACGCCACGTCCAGCGCCTGCTTCATCCCATACATGTGGATCGCCTTGCAGGGTACCAGGACCAGCCCCTCGCCGGGCTCGATGCGCCGGCCGGTGAGCCCCTTGAGCCGCGGCCACCAACGGTCCGCCAGACCGATCCGACCGCCCAGCTCGCGCCCGCGCGTCTCGTTGACCACGCGGAGCATCTTCACACCAGACCGCCGAGCTGCTCGAGAATGTGCAGTACGGCCGGCCCGAGGATCACGACGAACATGGCCGGGAAAATGAACAGGACGAGCGGGAAGACGAGCTTGATGGTCGTCTTGGCGGCGGCCTCTTCGGCGCGCTGCCGGCGCTTCGTACGCATCGTGTCGGAGTGGACGCGCAGGGCGGTCGCGATCGAGGTCCCGAAGCGATCCGTCTGGATCAGCATCGCGGTGAGCGACTTGAGGTCGTCCACGCCCGAGCGGTGCCCCAGGTTCCTCAGCGCCTCGTCGCGTGGCGTGCCGGCCCGGATTTCGAAGTTGGTGAGCATGAGCTCCTCGCTCATGTCCGGGCTCACGTGCGCGATCTCGTCGGAGACCCGCACCAGCGCCTGGTTGAGGCCGAGGCCGGCCTCGACGCAGACGACCAGCAGGTCAAGCGTGTCGGCCAGGGCATGGCGGATCGCGGTCTGCCGCTTACGGACCTTGCGCTTGATGATGAAGCCGGGGAGGACCCAGCCGACCAGGCCGGCGATCCCGGTGGCGAGCAGGGACTTCGAGAAGCCCGCCCCCATGAACGTCCCCACGAAGAACCCCAATCCCGCCAGTCCCAGCACGACCACCACGCGGAGCCCGAAGTAGACGGCCACCGAGCGGCGGCCGCGATACCCCGCCCGCAGCATGAGCTCCTGCATCTTGCTCCACTGGACGTCCTTCTTGGCGACCCGCTCGCCGAAGGCCTCGAGCACGGCCTGGACCTTCTCGCGCTTCTCCTGGCGACGGCGGCGGTCCAGCGAGTAGTGGCGCTGGGCGCCCGCTTCCAGCTCCGCCAGCCGCCGCGCGATCGTCCGCGAGCGGACGGGCGCGAAGGTAGCGATTCCGTACACCAGGGCGGTCACCGACATCATGACGAGCGCGACGACGAGGTAGAGGAGCATGCTGGCCTGCCTAGATCTTGATGTTGATGATCTTGCGGATGATGAAGAACCCGATGATCTGAAGCACCGCGGCCACGGCCATCAGAAGCCGGCCCACCGGCCGCTCCCACAGGATCGTCATGTACTCGCGGTTGAGCATGTAGATCAGGAACCCGATGGCGATCGGGAGCCCGGCCAGCAGATATCCCGTGAAGCGGCCCTGGGCGGTGTAGACCCGGACCTGCCGCTCGATCGTGAACCGCTCGCGGATCGTGTACGAGATCTTGTCGAGGATCTCGGCCAGGTTGCCGCCGACCTCGCGCTGGATCATGACCGCCGTCACGAAGATCCGCATGTCGACCAGCTCGATCCGGTCGGCCAGGGCGAGCAGGGAGTCCTCCAGGCTCAGGCCGAACTTCTGCTCCTCGAAGACGCGCCGGAACTCCATGTTGATCGGAATAGGAGCCTCTTCGGCCACCAGCTGGAGGCCGGTGGAGAACGCGTGGCCGGCGCGGATCGCCCGGCCGAGGAGGTCGATCGACTCCGGGAAGTGCTCCTCGAACTTGCGCAGGCGCTTGGTCTTCCGGC
>DATEDS010000050.1:0-7701 GCA_035281565.1 Gemmatimonadota bacterium | reverse complement strand
CTCGGGACGACCGACGTCCACGGCCACCTCCTCCCCTGGGACTACTACGCGGGAGACGAAGAGGAAGGCGGGCTGGCCCGCGTGGCCACCCTGGTCGACTCGATCCGCCAGGCCGAGCCCAACGTCCTCCTGCTCGACTCCGGGGATCTCCTCCAGGGGTCGCCGCTCGACTACTTCTACGGCGTCGTCGAGCCGGCCGACATCCATCCCGTCATCCGGGCGATGAACCTCCTCGCCTACGACGCCGCCGTCCTCGGGAACCACGAGTTCAACTACGGCCTCCCGGCGCTCGACCGGGCGCTGGAGGACGCCGGGTTCCCGTTCCTGGCCGGAAACGTCTTCGTCACGGGAACGGATTCCCTCCGCTGGCCCGCATGGACGGTCGTCGAGCGATCGGGGATACGGATCGCCGTCCTCGGGCTGACCACGCCGGGCTCGGCGATCTGGGACGACGACAACCTCACCGGGAAACTCGAGTTTCGGGACATCGTCGGATCCGCGGAGCGGTTCTGGCCCGAGATCGAAGCCGCGAGCGACGTCCAGGTCGCGATCCTCCATTCCGGGATGGGGCCCGGCTCGTCCTACGACGAGGCCGGGACCGGGGTCCCCGAGGAGAACGCGGGGCGGCGGCTGGCGGAGACGATCCCCGGGCTCGAGGTCGTCTTCCTGGGGCACTCCCATCGCGAGCTCGACGCCGAGCGCGTGAACGGCGTCCCGCTAACCCAGGCGGGGAAGTGGGGGGAGGCCCTGGCGGTCGCCGAGATGACGCTGGCCCAGGAGGCAGGCGGGTGGCGCGTCGTGGATGTGCGGACGGAGGCCCTGAGCACGTGGGCGTCCGGCCCGAGCCGGGGTTTGTCGAGGCGATTCGGCCCTATCACGAGCGGGTCGTGGCGTACGTCGCGGACACGATCGGCTGGACCCCGGACGAGTGGTCGGCGGCCCGGGCCCGGTTCGAGGACACGCCCGTCCTCGATCTGATCCAGCGGGTCCAGCTCGACGCGACCGGCGCCGACCTCTCCGCGGCGGCCGCCTTCGTCACCGACGCGGGTCTCGGCAGGGGACCGATCACGATCGCCGACGCGGCCTCGATCTACGTCTACGACAACACGCTGAAGGCGATCGAGGTGACCGGCCGGCAGCTCCGGGAGTACCTGGAGTACTCGGCGAAGTACTTCCACCGGGTGGATTCGCTGGGGCGACCGCTGGACGCGGCCGGAGACGACGACCTCGCGGTCGATTCCGTGCCGGGCTACAACTTCGACGTGGTGGCCGGGGTCGACTACGCGATCGACCTGACCGAGCCCTTGGGGTCCAGGATCGAAGGCCTGAGCCATCGGGGCGCTCCGGTCCGCGAGGACGACACGTACACGCTGGCGATCAACAACTACCGCCAGGCGGGGGGCGGCGGGTTCGCGATGGTGCGGGACGCGCCGGTGGTCTACGACCGGGGCGAGGAGATCCGCCAGCTCCTGATCGACTGGATCGCCGCCCGTGACACGATCCGCGAGGCGGACGTGTTCGAGCCGTCGTGGCGCATCCTGCCGGAGGCGGCCGTCGAGGGCGTGCCCGGGTCGGGCGACCCGGGCGGGTCCGGGGCCGACGGGACGCTCGACTCGCTGCTCGCCACGCTCCCGCCACCGCTCCCGGCCGGGAGCGACTCGGTGCGGCTCACGGTCCTGGCGACCAACGACTTTCACGGGGCGCTCGAGCCGGCGACGCCCCCCTGGGCGCAGGGCGATTCGATAGGGGGCGCGGCGACCCTGGCCTCGTTCGTGGCCGCCGTCAGATCCCGCTACCCCGGGGCCACCCTGTACCTGGACGGGGGCGACGTCATGCAGGGGACCCTGATCTCGAACCTGACCCACGGCCGCTCGACGGTCGACGTCCTGGGGCGGATCGGGCTCGACGCCGCGGCGGTCGGGAACCACGAGTTCGACTGGGGCGTGGACACCCTGCGCGCCCGGATGTCCCAGGCCCCCTTCGCCTGGCTCTCGGCCAACATCTTCGAGAAGGCCTCGGGCGAGCGGCCCGACTGGGTCGCGCCCTACGCCTGGCTCGAGATGGCCGGCCTCCGGATCGGCGTCATCGGTGCCAGCACGGTCTCGACGCCCGAGACGACGCTGCCGGTCAACGTCGAGCCGTACGAGTTCCGTGACATCGGCCAGGTCGTGAACGAGCTGGCGCCGCGCCTGGAAGCCGAGGGCGCCGACCTGATCGTCCTGGTCGTCCACGCCGGCGCGATCGCGACCCGGGAGGAAGGGTACGTCGGCGAGGTCGTGGACGCGGCCCGCCGGATCACCGCGCCGGTCGACCTGATCGTCTCCGGCCACACCCATTCCGAGGTACGCGGGGAGGTGAACGGGATCCCGATCGTCCAGGCGCGCTCGAGCGGGACCGCGCTGGGCGTCGTCACGCTGACCTTCGACCGGGGACGGGACGCGGTCGTCCACCACTCGATCGACGTATGGACGACCCGGCACGCCGGGGTCGAGCCCGACCCGGAGATCGCGGCCCTCGTCGAGGAGTACGCGGCGGACGTCGAGGTGCTGGCCGGGCGCGAGGTCGCGCGCCTCGCGCATCCCCTGAGACGCGACCGGGACGACGAGTCGGCCCTGGGGGACCTGATCGCGGACGCCCAGCGCGCCGCCACCGGGGACCAGATCGCGCTCGTCAACGGGGGCGGGATCCGTACCGACCTGGATGCCGGGCCGGTCACCTATGCCGAGGCGTTCGCCGTCCAGCCGTTCCAGAACACGCTCGTCAGCCTCGAGCTGACGGGCGAGCAGCTCCGGCGCGCTCTCGAAGCGGTCGTCGAGGACCGCCTCGGGCAGGTGTCCGGGATCCGGTACCGCTTCGATCCCACGCGCCCGGCGGGCCGGCGGGTCGTGGACGCGTGGCTCGAGGCGGACGGGGAGCCGGTGGTCCGGGACGGCGCCGCCGTCGAACCCGGCGCCACCTATTCGGTGACCGCCAACAACTTCATGGCCTCGGGGGGCAGCGGCTACGACGTTCTGGCCGAGGCGGCGGGGACGAGCACGGGGCTCGTCGACAGCGAGGTCCTGGTGGAGTATCTGGCGGGGCTCCCCCAGCCGGTCGAGTATGAGGTCCGGGGGAGGGTCGAGCGGCTCGCCCCCTGGCCGAGCGGTCGCTGAAGATGGCCGATCTCCGGCGTTGCGCTTCTTCGGCCGTCCTGCGGCGCACCTCTCAGTGCGCCTCGGACGACCTCCCGACCCGCTTCGCGGGTGCCCCGGCGCCTTGGATCTCGGCCATCTTGAGCGACCTTAAGGGAGGTCGCTGATGACGAAAGAGGAGCTGGAGATGAAGGAGAATGGAGCCACCGGGAAGCGCGTCCGCGTGACGGTCAACGACGAGGAGGTGGCTGTGCGGTCCTCGGCCACGTGGGGGGACGCGATCACCGCCTGGCGCTCGTGGGCCGGAGCGGCGCTCGGCCGGGGAGAGGCCTACATCCGGGATGCGGTCGGGTCGCCCGTCGACGCCGGCGGACGGGTCGTGCCGGGAGCCGCCATCCACTTCGTCCGCTGCGGGGTCGAGTGACGGTCGACCGGGAACTGCTCGAGCGGCTCCCCAAGACCGACCTCCACGTCCATCTCGACGGCTCGCTGCGCCCGGAGACGATCCACGAGCTCGCCGATCGCGACGACGTCGAGCTTCCGTTCGACTCCGTCGACGACATACGGCGGTTCTTCATCGAGGACCTGCCTGAGCGTGACCTGGTCGCCTACCTGGAGCGGTTCGACGTCACGACCGCGGTCATGCAGACCCAGGAGGCGCTCGAACGGATCGCCTTCGAGCTGGTCGAGGACGCGGCTGCCGAGAACGTCTGGTACATGGAGGTCCGGTACGCACCGATCCTCTCCACCAAGCGCGGGCTCTCCCCCCGCCAGGTCGTGGACGCCATCGAGCGCGGGCTCCGACGCGGGCAGACGACGTTCCCCCGGACGCGAGCCCATCAGATCATCTGCGGGCTGCGCCACTTCGAGCCCGAGCGCGCCATGCGGATGGCCGCTCTGGCGGTGGAATACAAGGACCGCGGGGTCCTCGCCTTCGACCTGGCGGGAGCGGAGAGAGACAATCCCGCCAAGCGGTTCCGGGAGGCCTTCTACCTGGTCCGGGACGCCAACCTCAACGTGACGGTCCACGCGGGGGAGGCGTACGGTCCCGAGTCGATCCACCAGGCGCTTCACTGGACGGGAGCCCACCGGATCGGACACGGGGTCCGGCTGCGGGAGGACCCCGATCTCATGGAGTACGTGCGGGATCATCGGATCCCGATCGAGATGTGCCCCACCTCGAACGTCCAGACCGGAGCCGTCCCCTCGATCGAACAGCACCCGATCCGCGAGTACTTCGATCGCGATCTGCGGGTGACCATCAACACCGACAACCGGCTGATGTCGAACACGACCGTCACCAACGAGCTCGCCCTCTGCTGCCAGCATCTCGACTTCGACCTGCCCGAGATCAAGAAGCTCGTCCTGAACGGCTTCAAGAGCTCCTTCCTCCACTACACGGACCGGAAAGCCATGATCGACGAGGCGATTGCCGCCCTGGCCGAAGTCGGTGAGTGAACGATTCGTGGGAGGGGGACGTCACCCTTCGAGGCCTTCGCGATCGTCTTTGACACCAACCCGTTTCACGGAATGAGGATCATGAATCGGACGACGTTCCATCTGGCGCTCCTGCTGAGCGCCGTCTGCGCGGCCCCCGCCGCGGCCCAGTCCTTCGGCCGGACGGTCGCGCTGGCCGGCGAGGAGGTTCTCTTCGGCCAGCCGGACATCGACCGGACGCCGGGCGCCGTCTTCGTCTATCGCCGGAGAGGAGGCTCCTGGGAGGAAGCGGCGCGGCTGACGGCCGACGACGGGATTCCGGGCGACCGGTTCGGCTCGGCTCTGGCCGTCGACGGCGAGCGGCTCCTGGTCGGCGCCTACTGGGCCGACAGCGGGCGCGGCGCCGCCTACGTGTTCGATCGGGGCGGGGATGGCGAATGGAGGCAATCCGCCAGGCTGGAGGCCGGAGCCGTGGGGGACAGCCTGGGCCTCCGGGTGGCGCTCCAGGGCGACATCGCGCTGCTCGCGGCGGCCGGTGATTCGGCGGGGGGAGAGGTGCGGGTCTTTCGCCGGGACCAGGGCGGTGGGTGGCGAGAGGCGGGCCGGCTCGAGGCCCCCGGGATCCGGCGCGGCGACCGGTTCGGCTCGGCTCTCGCCTTCGTGGACGGGGCCGCGGTCGTGGGCGCCTCCGGACAGGACTCGGCGGCCGGGGGCGTGTGGATCTTCCCGGCCGGGGACCAGGCGTTCGGTGAACCCGCCTTCGTATCCGGCTTCATGCCGGGCGCCGGCTTCGGTGCGGCGCTCGCTCCCTTCGGGGACAAGCTCCTGGTCGGCGCGCCCGGCACCGCGATGGGCGTCGGAGTCGTCGTCGTCCTCGGGCGCGACGACGCGGGGGAATGGATCCGGGAGCGAGTCCTCTTCCCGTACGAGGGTCGGCCGCCGCTTCAGTTCGGCACGACGATCGCCCCCGCCGAGGACGAGGTGTGGATCGGCGCGCCGGGGGCCGAGAGGTTCCGCGGCGCCGTGTACCGCGCGACGTACGATCCGGCGACGGCGGAATGGACCGCGATGACCCGTCTCGAGGCCCCGGCCCTGGAGCGCGGGGATCAGTTCGCGAGCGTCCTCGCGGTGGGCCCCCGGGTCGCCGCGGCCGGACTCCCCGGCGACGACTATGCGGCCGGCACCGGCGCGATCCTCGAGCGGGGTGCGGGCGGGTGGGAGGTCGCCGCCCGCGTGGCGAGCGAGATCGCCCCGCTGGAGGTGGTCGTGGGCGGCGAGGTCGCCTGCAACGGCGGGACGGCGGGCCGGTTCTCCTGCGGGAACGTCGACCTGCTCGCGTTCCTGCCCGTCCAGGCGATCGGCGGCGCCCGCGGGGTCGAGGTCAACGACATCTGGGGCTGGACCGATCCGGAGACGGGACGCGAGTACGCGCTGGTCGGTCGCTACGACGGGACCGCGTTCGTCGACGTGAGCGACCCCTCGACTCCGGTCTACGTCGGCCAGCTCCCCAAGCCCGAGACCTCGCCCGGCTCGACCTGGCGCGACATCAAGGTCTATCAGGACCACGCCTACATCGTGGCTGACAACGCCGGCGAGCATGGGGTCCAGGTGTTCGACCTGACCCGCCTGAGGAGCCTCGAGAACCCGCCCGTGACGTTTACCGAGGACGCGCACTACGACGGTATCCACAGCGCCCACAACATCGTGATCAACACCGAGACGGGTTACGCGTACACGGTCGGGAACAGCGACGGCGGGGAGACGTGCGGCGGCGGCCTGCACATGATCGACATCCGAGAGCCCGAGAACCCGACCTTCGCGGGCTGCTTCTCCGATCCGGCGACGGGCCGGCAGAAGACCGGGTACACCCACGACGCCCAGTGCGTGGTCTATCGGGGGCCGGACGAGGACTACCAGGGGCGCGAGATCTGCTTCGGGTCCAACGAGACCGCGCTCTCGATCGCCGACGTCACCGACAAGCGGAGCCCGGTGGCCGTGGCCGTCGCCGAGTACCCGAACGTGGGCTACACGCACCAGGCGTGGCTCACCGAAGACCACCGGTATCTCCTCATGGACGACGAGATGGACGAGCTGCACGGGCTCGTCGACCACACGCGCACGTTGATCTGGGACGTCTCCGATCTGGACGACCCGGTGGTGGCCGAGGAGTTCCTGAACCCGAACACGATCTCGATCGATCACAACCAGTATGTCGTGGGTGACAAGGTGTACCAGTCGAACTACGTGGCCGGACTCCGGGTGCTCGACATCTCGGACGTCGAGAACCCCCGCGAGGTCGGCTTCTTCGATACCATGCCCTATGCCAGCGACGGGCCGCGCTTCGACGGGTCGTGGAGCAACTACCCGTTCTTCGAGAGCGGGGTGATCGTGGTGACGAGCGGAGACGAAGGGCTGTTCCTGCTACGCTACCGGTCCGAGGACGACAGGCCCATCTCGTGATCGCGGGGCTCCGGCCCCGCACCCTGGCGGCGGCGCTCGGCCTGGCCTGCGCCGCCGCGCCCCAGGCGGGGATGTCCCCGGCGCGGCCGGGGGCGGGTCCCTTCCTCTACGTGGCCAACCAGAACGGCGCCTCGGTGTCGATCGTCGATGTCGAGGAGCGTGTCGAGACCGCGCGCATCGATCTCCAGGGGCTCGGGTTCGGTCCGAACGCCAGGCCGCACGACACGGCCGTCGATCCGGACGCGGGCCACTGGTACGTGACCTTGATCGGCGAGAATCGGGTACTGAAGTTCGACCGCTCGAACCGGCTCGTGGGTCAGGTCGAGATGGAGGTGCCGGGACTGGTGGTGGCCCACCCCACCCGGGACCTGCTCCTGGTCGGCCGCTCGATGACGGCGGTGGACCCGCCCACCTCGATCGCGCTGATCCGCCGCTCCGACATGACGCTCCTGGAGGAGGTCGACGTCCTCTTCCCGCGACCGCACGCGCTGGCGGCCGGCCGCGGCGGCCGGTGGGCGTACACGGCGAGCCTGGCGGTCAACCGGATCGCGGCGATCGACCTGGAAAACGGAAACGTCAACCTGGTGGACGTCCCGGCCGCCGCCGGCGACCCGCGTGACGACGTCAGGACCGCCGAGCCCCTGGCTCACGACGCCGTCCACTCGGCCCACAC
>DATEDS010000049.1:0-2196 GCA_035281565.1 Gemmatimonadota bacterium | reverse complement strand
TCCTCGGGCGTCTGCGCGAGCCCGCCCACCGGAGCCAGCGGGCTGCAGGTGATCTCGTAGCTCGCATCGTTCGACTCCGTGACCCCGTCGGAAGGCGATTCGATGAGGAGCCGGGCCCGTCCCGTCGCCACGTTGCCCGGCTGGGGGGCGATCACAAGGCCACCGGCGGCAGCCGGCTCCTGGGGCGCGTCCACCTCCGACTGCCAAGCGAGCGCATAGCCACCCGCTGCGTTGGCGTTGATCGTCTTGAGCGGCCCCACCTGCCCGTTCTCCTCGACCCGGTAGCGTATCTGCCCGGATCCGTTGACATGGATGCGGCCCTCGAACCGGACCGTTGTCGGGCACGTGGTGGTCTTCTGGGTCGGGATGGCGGTGAGCTCCGCCTCGGTGACCGCGAAGGCCTGCTTGAAATCGTCGATGGGGGGAGGTGGATTGGCGCCGAACTCCGGGTACTCGGTCCTCACAGGGCGCAGGATCTCGTTGGGGATCGGCCCGCCGTAGACGCAATAGTTCGATGTGTTTATTTCCTCGTAGTTTCCATCGTAGTTTCTCCTTGTCCCGGTGCCTTTCTCCTGGAGACTCCACTGATAGGTCGTCCCTAGCCATGGCGAAGGGAGGCTCGAGAGCACCTTGACCTGGACGGTGGGCGGGCAGGGGTAGTTCTCTTCCGGGATATCGGCCCACGGCCGCTGGACGTAGAGCCGTGGGTAATAGGCGTCATAATAGCCCCCGGAATTTTGTGCATCAGGATCCCCCTCGTAATAGGGAGAGCTCGAGTCCTTTCCGTAGTATTGCCAGCGGCAGGACATCATCTCCTTCCCCATCCATGTGGTTGTGTACGGGCCGGGGGACCCCGTGTCATAGCCAGGGTCCCAGGGCTCCCCTTCCGCCTGAGGATTGGAGTACCACGGGTCGGGGAACGACTGGGCGATCCCCCACTCGAGCTCGTCCAGCGGGCACACGATCTGGTCGGCCATCGGCTCGACCTCGGCGGCCAACTGGCCCTGGGCTCGCGCGATGGCCGGCGCGAAGAGAATCGCGAGCGCTAGGGACGTCGCCTTGAACCATTTCATGAAAACCTCCTGACCACGGGACTTTCTTGGGGCCGGGGACCCGCGACGGTGTCCACCAGCCTACCGACGGGCCTTAAGGCGGGATGAGAGTCGGCTTAGGGTGCGGCCGGGAGGGGCATGGGGGCGGGCTCGACGCCCAGCTCCTCCATGCGCGCCACATAGAATCCGTACGATCGGCGGGCCTCGCCGTGGCGGCCCACGGCGCTCAGCGCCGAGACGAGCCCCAGATGGGCTTCCTCGTCGTGCGGGTCGCGTTGAAGAACTCGCAGCAGATACCGGACCGCCGCGTCGTGATCGACAGCCTGCCGGGCGATCCGGGCCAGGGCGTGGGCCACGGAGACGTACAGCGCCCGCGCCTCCTCGCGCAACCCCGTCGTCCACTCCTCGTACAGATCCTCTTCCAGGAAATCGCCCGGATACTTGGCCTCGGCCGCGTCTAGCAACTCCCTCGCCTCCCAGTCGCGACCCTGGTCGAGCAGCGTCAAGCCCGCGGACGCCTCGGCGAGAAAGATCTCGACATCGACGGACAGGTTGTCCAGCTCGAGCCACACGGCCGTGGAATCGCCGCCGATGAAATGGTCGGAGGGGCGCTCCCGATCGGGGTCGAGTACGGTGCGCGCCCTCGCCAGGGCGACTGACAACCGGTTCGCCAGCGGCTCCGGATCCTCGCCCGGCCAGAGAGCCTCCATGAGGAGCTCGCGCGGAGTCGGCCGCCCCCTCCGGGCGAGCAGGATCTTGAGCAGATCCCGGGCCTTTTTCGACTGCCACTCCGAAGGCGGCACGGGTTGGCCGTCCCGCAGCAAAAGGAAGCCACCCAGGGTGCGCACCTCGACCGGTGGGCGCTTTCCCTGCGGCATGGCACACAAGATCCCTGCGGCCCCGGCGGCCGCGGCGGCTCGCACGCCCATCGTCTGGAGACGACGCTCGGCCCGCCCGGCCCGCGTCAGCGCTCCGGGAGCGGGCGAGAGCCGGGCTCTCGCCAGCTCCGCCCGCGCTTCACCCAGCGGATTCCCGATCTCGCGCCAGAGCGCGATCGCCTCCTCGAGGAGTGCCCCGGCCTGGGTCGGGTCGGTCGACGACAGCGCCTGAAGCTCGAGCGACTCCGCCAGCCCCGGGCGAAGCG
>DATEDS010000048.1:0-2897 GCA_035281565.1 Gemmatimonadota bacterium | reverse complement strand
GGAAACTTTCGGGGTATACAATTCACCCCTCCTGGTTCAGAGGCCTCGATCATCTTCGGCAAGGGAATCACGTCGGCCAAGCCTGGCTTGCGGGACAGCCTGATCCTCGCCGTGGACGATCTTGACGCCGCCCGCGACGGCCTGATCGCACGCGGCGTCGACGTGAGCGAGGTCTTCCACTACGCCGGCGGTCCTTTCAACAATGCGGTGGAGAACTCACGCGTCGGCGGGCGCGATCCGCAAGGTCGTTCCTACCACTCGTTCGCCTCGTTCGAGGATCCGGACGGGAACGGCTGGCTGCTCCAGGAGATCCAGACGCGACTTCCCGGCCGCGAATGGAAGTTGACGCGATCACGAGCCATGGACGTCGCAGCCCTTGCAGAGCTCTTCCACGAGACGGCGGAGCACCACGACCGCTACGAGAAGACGCACGCCGAGCACCACTGGTGGGACTGGTACGCGCCCTACTTAAGCGCGCGTCAGAACGGCAGCAGTCCGGAGCAGGCCGCCACCGCCGCCGATCGCTACATGGATGAGGTCCATCACGTTCTTCCCCGATGACGCTTTTCCGAGCGGCCGCACTCGCCGAAACGGTGACCGGGTGCGAGATAAGGCCTCTTGGACGCAATATGAACGCGACAGCCGGTGCCGGAGTCCGTGGCCGGAACATTCGGCGTTCGCCTAACTCGTTGGCTTGTAAGGTGGTGGGCGGCAGAGGACTCGAACCTCTGACCTCCTGCATGTCAAGCAGGCACTCTAACCAGCTGAGCTAGCCGCCCACGCGAGGATGGACGGAAAAATTAGCCCGCACCCGCGCGCCGGACAAGCAGCCGTCCCGCGCGACCGCGGAGAGGAATGCCAGGAGCAGGGCTGGCGTATAGCGTAGGAGCGCGTGCCTCGGCGGCTCGCACTGCACGACCTTGATCTGACGGCCTCGAAACAGCTGGAGAGAAACCGATGCCCCGAGTAGCCATCGTCGCCGGCGTCCGGACCCCCTTCGTCAAGGCCGGCAAGGCCTTCGCGAAGCTGGGGCCGCTCGCGCTGGCAAAGCATGCCGTGAAAGGCTTACTGGAGCGTCACGACGTCGACCCGAACGGGCTGGACGCGATCGCGTTCGGGGTCGTGGTCCCCGAGCCGGGAAAGCCCAACCTGGCCCGCGAGATCGTCCTCGAAACCGAGCTCCCCAGGGACATCGAGGCTCAGACCATCTCCTCCTACTGCATCACGGGGCTCCGGACGATCACCGCCGTCGCTGAGGGGATCGCCTCGGGGCGGCTCGAAGCCGGGATCGCCGGGGGCGCGGAATGGTTGTCGGGAGCCGACCCCGACACGTTCCGCGAGCCGAGCACGGGCCTCACCATGGGCCAGCACGCGGAGATCACCCGCAAGGAGTGGGATCTGCCGCGGGATCGACAGGACGAGATTGCGCTCGCGAGCCACCGGAACGCCGTCGCGGCGCGCGATCGGTTGGCCCCGGAGATCCTCCCGCTGGAAGGGGTCGTCCAGGACAGCGGCCCGCGGACCGACACGTCGCTCGAAGCCCTGGCCAAGCTCGAGCCCGTCTTCGACCCCGAGGGGACGATCACCGCCGGGAACGCCTCCCCGGTAACCGACGGCGCCTCGGCCGTTCTCCTGATGAGCGAAGAACGGGCGAAGGCGGAAGGCCGCGCCCCTCTGGCGTTCATCCGTGCCATGGAGTACGCGGCCATCGACCCGGCCGAGGGGCTCCTCATGGCCCCGGCCATCGCCGTTCCGCGACTCCTCGACCGGACTGGGCTGAGGCTCGCCGACGTGGACCTGATCGAGATCCACGAGGCCTTCGCCGCCCAGGTGCTCTCCAACGTTTGGGCCTGGGAGCGCGGCTGGAAGGGCGGCCCCACCGACCCGGTGGATTGGGAGAAGGTCAACGTCCGCGGGAGCTCGATCGCCGTCGGCCATCCCTGGGCCGCCACCGGGGGCCGCATCGTGACCACCTTGGGCAACGAGATGGCGCGTCGGGACGCGCGCTATGGGCTGGTCAGCATCTGCGCTGCCGGGGCGATGGCGGGGGCGTTCCTTCTCGAGCGAAGCTGAGATGCTTGGGGGCATACACCCGGGAATGCGCTCTTGACCATGCCCCAAGCCTGACTAGAATCGCCCACATTCCATCCGGCAATTCCCCATCGCCGGATCCCGAACCGAACCGTTCCCTTCCGGAGACCGCTCCCGATGATCCAGAAGGCCCGCGTCCCTGCCGTGGAGCCACGCGAGCAGTGGGGCACGCGCATCGGTCTGATCCTGGCCATGGCCGGCAACGCGGTCGGTCTCGGCAACTTCCTCCGCTTCCCCGTCCAGGCCGCAGAGAACGGTGGCGGGGCGTTCATGATCCCGTACTTCCTGTCGCTGATCCTGCTCGGGATCCCGCTCATGTGGGTGGAGTGGTCTATCGGCCGACATGGGGGCGTCCGCGGCCACGGCTCGACGCCCGGGATGCTGGACGCCATATGGCGGCACCCGATCGCCAAGTACCTGGGCGCCCTGGGGATCTTCATGCCGTTCGTCGTGATGGTCTACTACACGTACGTGGAGTCGTGGTCGCTGGGCTACGCGGTCCTGTCCCTGACGGGGACGTTGAGCGAACCGCGAGGCATCGAGGAGATGACCGGGTTCCTGCTGGCGTACCAGGGAGCCACCCCGGGATCCGGCGGCACCTTCGCCAACGTCGACTTCGGCGCCTTCGTGTTCCCCACCCTCGGCTATGGCTTCTTCCTGGTCACGCTGGGAGCCAACCTCTACTTCCTCTACCGCGGCGTCCGGGGCGGCATCGAGAAGGTGGCGCTCTACGCCCTGCCGGCCCTGTTCCTCTTCGCCGCGATCATCGCGGTCCGGGTCCTGCTCCTGGGAACCCCGAACCCGGA
>DATEDS010000047.1:0-2919 GCA_035281565.1 Gemmatimonadota bacterium | reverse complement strand
CGGGCTGGTCGACCAGGCGCTCCAGTTCCATCCGAGCGTCGTCCTGGGCGAAACCGTGCGCACGCTGGAGCGGGGAGAGGGCGACGTCTGGCTTCTCACGACCGACAAGGGCGCCTACCGGACCCGGACGATCGTGATCTCGGCCGGGATCGGGGCCTTCGAGCCCCGGCGGCTCAAGGTCGAGGGGCTCGAGCGGTTCGAGGGCCGCGGCGTCCAGTACCTCGTCCGGGACAAGATGGCGCTCGCCGGAAAGCGGGTCATGATCGTCGGCGGCGGCGACAGCGCATTCGACTGGGCCCAGAACCTGGAGGGCGTGGCCGAGTCGATGACCTTGATTCACCGGCGCGAGGGGTTCCGCGCCCACGAGGCGACGATCAGGCAGGTCCAGGAAGGCGGATTCTGCCGGATCCTGACCCACTACGAGGTCCGCTCGGTGGCCGGGAACAGCCATCTGGAGGAGGTGACGATCTTCGACAACCGGACCGACGAGGAGCAGACCCACCGGGTGGACTCGCTGCTCATCAACGTCGGGTTCAAGGCCGACCTGGGTCCGATCAAGGAGTGGGGCCTCGAGATGCACAAGAACGGGATCGTCGTCAACGAGCGGATGGAGACCAACCTGCCGGGCGTCTACGCGGCCGGGGACGTCACCGAGCACGATGGCAAGCTGGACCTGATCGCCACCGGCTTCGGCGAGGCGGCGGTCGCGGTCAACTTCGCCAAGACCTACATCGATCCCGAGGCGCGCGCCTTCCCCGGCCACTCCACCGAGGAGAAGTGGAAGAGCGAGTGAGCCCCCCCGGGCCGCGCTCGGCGGCCCTGGTGATCGTCGGCGACGAGATCCTGTCGGGCGAGGTCCAGGACCTGAACACGCCCTTCCTCGCCCGCCGCATGTGGGAGCTCGGGATCCGGGTCAGCCGGATCGTGGTGGTGGGGGACAGGGTCGAGGAGATCGCGGACGAGGTCCGCCGCCAGGCCCGCGCCAACGACTACGTGATCCTGACGGGCGGCCTCGGGCCGACCCACGACGACGTGACGCGGCAGGCGGTCGCGGCCGCGCTGGAGCTCCCGCTCGAGGTCCTGCCCGATGCCGAGGACCTCCTGGCCATCGACTACGGCGAGCGGCTCACGCCGGCGGAGCGGCGGATGGCCGAGCTGCCGCGCGGGGCGCGGCTCCTCCGCGGACGGCAACGGCTCGCCTTCGCCTTCCGCGTCGGAGGCGTGCTGGCGTTTCCAGGGGTCCCGGACCTCCTGCGCGACGTCTTCGAGTCGGCCGCCGACCAGCTCCTCTCGGACCCGTTTTACAAGGAGACCCTCTGGGTGATCGGCAAGGAGGGGGACTTTTCCGAGACCCTGGCGGCGATCCAGGAGCGGCACCCGGGGGTCGGCATCGGCTCGTATCCGGTGTTCCTGGACGGGCGCTACCGATGCAAGGTCGTGCTGAGGGCCAGGGACGCCGATGCCCTCGCGGCCGCCGCCCGCGACATCCACGCCGATCTCGAACTCGACGCCCCGCCGCTGGAAGCGTGACGGACCGGGGCTCAGAACGTCCCTTCGACCCGGAGGTGGTCCGTATGAGCGAAACCTTCTACACGAGTCGCGTGGCCGTCCGGAAGGTGTCGGGCGTCCATCGCCGCGCGACCCTCCCGGCCGGGACCGAGTTCGACATGGGGGTTCACGGACCGATCAAGGAGCACTATCGGATCGACGCGCCGGATCTGCCGCTGCCCGTGGACTACATCGTCGCCTCGGCCGCCGGCTGAATGCTGGGGACGCTGAACGGCGCACTGGAGGTGCGCGGGATCCGGCTCGAGCCCGACGCGATCCAGGCCGAGGCGGAGGGAATCAACGAGATCGTGGAAGGAACGCCGCTCCTGACCCGGATCCACGTCCGGTATCGGCTCAGGATCCCCGCCGGCGCGCGCGAGAAGGTCGAGCGGGCGCTCGAGCGCCACCAGTCGAAGTGCCCGACCGCGGCGTCGCTCCGTGGGGCGGTCGAGATCGACTGGGAGGCGGAGATCGAGGAGGAGTCGCCGTAGGGGCTCCGGCGATCCGCCTGCGAGGCGCCTTCCGGGAGTTCCTGCGCCTCGAGGCCGCCGGTGGCGCGGTCCTCCTCGTCTGCGTCGTCATCGCCCTCGCGTGGGCCAACTCCCCCTTCCGGACCGCCTACGAGGAGCTCTGGGGGACCCACCTGTCGATCGAGGTGGCGCGGTTCCGCCTCGAGGAGTCCCTGCTCCACTGGATCAACGACGGCCTCATGGCGCTGTTCTTCTTCGTCGTGGGGCTCGAGATCAAGCGCGAGGTCGTGGCCGGCGAGCTGGCCGAGCCGCGCAAGGCGATGCTGCCGATCGCCGGCGCGCTCGGCGGCATGCTGGTGCCCGCCGCGATCTACGCCGCGATCAACGCCGGCGGACCCGGCGCGGCTGGATGGGGGGTCCCGATGGCGACCGACATCGCGTTCGCGGTGGCGGCCGTGTCGGTGCTGGGAAGCCGGGTGCCGGCTTCGCTCAAGGTCTTCCTGACCGCGCTCGCCATCGTCGACGATCTCGGCGCGATCCTCGTGATCGCCGTCTTCTACGCCCACGGCGTGGCCTTGACCTGGCTGGGTGTCGGAGCGGCGGGGCTGGCCGTCTGCGCGCTCTTCAACGCGGGCCGGATCCGGAGCCCCTTGCCGTATGCCCTGGCCGGCCTCGGGGTGTGGCTGGCGTTCCTCCAGTCCGGGGTTCACGCCACCATCGCCGGCGTGCTCGTGGCCCTCACGATCCCCTCCGCCCGGCGGCTCGACAGCCGGGAGTTCCTGCGCCGGAGCGCCTCGATCCTGGAGGACTTCGAGGCGGCGTCGGAGTTCCGCTCGGCGCGGCTGGTGAGCGGCGGTCAGCAGAGCGCCCTGGGCGCGCTCGAGGAAGCGGTCGAGCACGT
>DATEDS010000046.1:0-2967 GCA_035281565.1 Gemmatimonadota bacterium | reverse complement strand
TCGGGGAGGTCCCGGTTCGCCGCACGCACGGCGGCCGCCGGATCCGCGCCCGGTTCGACCGCGAGCACGGCGCAGACGATCCCGCGCTCGCCCCACGGTCGCTCGAGAACCACCGCATCCAGGATTCCCGATTGCCGGACCAGGCGCTCGGCCACCGGTTCAGGATCCACGTTGACGCCGGCCGGCGTGACGATCCGCTCCCCCTTCCGTCCGAGATAATAGAGGCGGCCGGTCTCGTCGCGGCGTCCGAGGTCCCCGGTATGGAGCCACCCCTCGGGATCGACGGCTCTCCCGCCGAGACGCGCGGTGACGACGTTCGGTCCTCGGACCAGGATCTCGCCGCCCTCGGCGATTCGGACCTGGACGCCGGGGAGCGGCCGGCCCAGCGAGCCGGGCCTGGTGTCGAACGGATGGTTCAGCGTGACCAGGGGCGCGGTCTCGGTGAGCCCGTACCCCTGAACGACCACGTATCCCAGGAGCCGCCACAGCTCCTCCACGTCGGACTCGAGCGCGGCACCGCCGGAAACGACGGCCAGGAGCCGCCGTCCCAGGCGCGACCGCAGGCGGGCAAAGGTGAGCGGCCGCCGCCACCACGGCCCCGTCCGCGCCCGCTCGAGCCGGTCTTCCATTCGGTCGGCGCTCCAGATCGCCGCCCCCTCGGCCTGGAGGTGCCGGCCTAGGAGCGCCAGCGTGCGCGGCACCGACGCCAGCGCCCAGGCGCGCTCGTCCTTGAGCGCCCGGGCCAGATCGGCGGCCGGCATCGGCTCCACGAAGGTCACGTGCGCCCGGAGAAGAGGAGGGAGGAAGACCCCCATCACCTGCCCGTAGAGATGGGAGAGCGGCAGCGCGACCGCCAGCCGGAGGGGCGGGGCGATCCTGAGCGCCCAGCGGTACTCCTCGATCCCGCTCCGCAGCGCGTCCAGGACGGACCGCAGGTTGGCGTGACTGACCGGGACGGCCTTGGGGGCTCCGGCCGTTCCCGAGGTGAGGACGATCTCGGCCGGCCGGTCGGGGTCGTCCGGCGGCCAGGCCGGAAGCGGGCGGTCGCGGGAGGACGCCGGTTCCCGCCAATCGAGCCGGACCCGCGGCAGGTCGAGGGCGAGCCCGGACACCTCGGGCTCGGTGCACCAGGCGGCGAGGTCGAGGTCGGAGGCCAGCCGCGCCAGGAGCGCGGGCTCGAAGGTCACGTCCAGCGGGACCGCGACCGCGCCGGCCCGCAAGACCCCCCAGAAGGCGGCCTGCCAAAGGGGCCCGTCGTTCAGGTGGAGGGCGACCCGGTCGCCGGGCCCCACCCCGGTTGCGCCCAGCGCTGCCGCCACCGCCTCGGCCTCCCGGGCTACGGCGACCCCCGTCCAGCCGCGCCGCCGCCACCGCTCCGCCCGCCGGATCTCCCGGTCGGACCGGGCGATCAGGCCGAGGAAGGCGAGGAGATCCGAGCGCTCCGCCGCCCGCAGGGCTTCCTGCTCATCGCGCATGGGGCGCCGCCAAAGGTAGCGCCCCGATCAGGACGCGCGCGCGGCTCGTCAAGCCCCCCGCCGTAAGAAATCCGCTGGCCGGGCGGCGGTGGCGAACGGTACGCTCATCGATTCAACGGAGGTCTCGACGATGGCCAGGGATCCCCTCCACGCCTACCGGAAGAAGCGTGATTTCCGGAAGACCGGCGAGCCGAGCGGCAAGACCCGCAAGAGGGCGGGCCGGAGATTCGTGATCCAGAAGCACGCCGCCCGGTCGCTCCACTACGATTTTCGGCTGGAGGCCGACGGGGTCCTGAAATCGTGGGCCGTCCCCAAGGGGCCGTCGACCGATCCCAAGGACAAGCGCCTGGCGATGCCGACCGAGGACCATCCGCTCGATTATCACGACTTCGAGGGCGTGATTCCGGAAGGGCAGTACGGGGCGGGCGCGGTGATCGTCTGGGACCGGGGAACGTATCGGAACCTGACCGAGGACGACGACGGCGAGGAGGTCCCGGTCTCCGAGGCGCTGGCGGACGGGCACCTCAAGGTGTGGCTGGACGGCGAGAAGCTGCGCGGCGGCTACGCGCTGACCCGGATCGGCAAGGGCAAGGACGTGCGGTGGCTCCTCGTCAAGATGGACGACGAGGAGGCCGACGCGCGGCGGAACCCGGTCAGCACCGAGCCCGAGTCCGTCCTCTCCGGCCGCACGGTCGAGGAGGTCGCCGAGGAGGAGGGTGGATGAAGGATCCGTTCGCGCCGCTCCCGGACGAGACGCGGCGGAAGCTCCGGAAGCGGAGTCATCCGGATTGGGTCCATCCGATGCTCGCGACCCTTACGGATGAGCCCTTCTCGGACGAAGGTTGGATCTACGAGCCCAAGCTGGACGGCGTGCGATGCCTCGCCTTCCGCCATGACGACCGGGTCCGGCTCCTCTCGCGCAACCGGAAGAGCCAGAACGCCTTCTATCCCGAGCTGGTTGAGGCCATTGCCGCACAGGAGCCGCGGGACTTCGTGGTGGACGGCGAGGTGGTCGCCTTCCACGACCACGTGACGAGCTTCTCACGCCTCCAGCAGCGGATGAAGATCGCCGATCCCGGCAAGGCGCTCCGCTCCAGCGTGCCCGTCTACTACTACCTCTTCGACGTCGTGCACCTGGACGGGCGGGACACGACGCGGCTCGACCTGCGGGACCGGAAGTCCCTCCTCGAGCGGGCGATCACGTTCAGGGCTCCGCTCCGCTTCTCCGCGCACCGGAACGCGGAGGGCGAGGCGTATCTGGCCGAGGCGTGCAAGAAGGGGTGGGAGGGACTGATCGCCAAGCGGGCCGACTCGACCTACGTCCAGCGGCGGTCCCGGGACTGGCTCAAGTTCAAGTGCGTGGCGCGCCAGGAGTTCGTGGTCGGCGGGTGGACCGATCCGCAGGGCGGGCGGGTCGGCCTGGGAGCGCTCCTGGTGGGCGTCTACGACGACGGGGATCTCCGCTACGCGGGCAAGGTCGGGACGGGCTTCA
>DATEDS010000045.1:0-12910 GCA_035281565.1 Gemmatimonadota bacterium | reverse complement strand
TGGCCATCACCGCCATCCTCCGGAGCGCCCCGACCAGCCGCTCCTTGTCGAGCCGGGCACGCTTGTCGTTGTCGCGCGGGATCACCTGCTCGTAATTCGGATAGGGTCCCTCGATGAGCCGGCTGAACACCTCCCCACGCTCGCCCCGGAAGCCGACCTGCTTGCCGTCCGTGGCCACCCTGAGCTCGTCATCGGGGGCGAAGATCCGGCCGATCTGGGCCAGCGCCTTGGGCGGCACGATCATGCTGCGGGACTCCGACCCCTCATCCGGGCTCGGTACCGAGTACCGGGCCAGGCGATGGCCGTTGGTCGCGACCATCTGCATCCGTTCCTCACCGACCTCCCACAACACCCCGTTCAGGATCGGCCGTGTGTCCTCGGTCGAAGCGGCGAATGCGGTGCGGGTCGCGAGCCGGTCGACGATCCCGGCCGGGACCGTGAACCCGGCGTCGAAATCGAGCTTGGGGAAGCCGGGGAAGTCCTCGGCCGGGAGACCGTGCACCCGGAACCGCGAGCTCTCGCACTCGACCGTCACGTGCTCGCCGGATCCCTCCACGCGGACCACGCTCGCAGGCAAGGCGCGTACCATGTCGGTCAGCTTCCGGGCGGGCAGGGTCACCCGGCCCGGCTCGTCGACGCTGGCCGCGGCACGCACCGTGACCGACAGGTCCAGATCGGTGGCCGAGACCGCAAACACGTCTTCCTCGGCCTCGAGCAGGACGTTGCCGATGATCGGCAGCGGAGTCCTGGCCGGGACGACGTTCGACACCGCGCTCAGCGCTTCGAGCAGGTCGCCTTGAGCGATCGTGAACCGCATGCTTCTGCCTCCGGACGTCCTCGAGTTATCCCCGCTGGAGATCGATCTGATTCGACGAAAGATAGATCATTCGTAGTAAAAACAGGGACCGTGGATTTGTGGACCGGTGTGGTCCGACGACCCGGCAAGGGCCGCCCGGCAGGCCGGAGTGCCCACGGGTCCGGCACCGGCCGGTCTGGGCACGCTGTGGACGGTGGCCGGACACGTGTGGACGATCGGCGGTTCGGCTCCGCCGTCCACCGCCGGCCCACGTCGAACCTTCACTTGTCCACAGTCGCGCGCTCAGCTGGCGATACGGTCCCGCAGCTGCTCGATCCGTCGCCGGATGCCGCGGTTGGTCTTGATCTGCGAGTCCACCTTGTCACAGGCGTGGATGACGGTCGTATGATCGCGACCGCCGAACGCCTGACCGATCTCGACGAGCGGGAGATCGGTCAGCTGCCGGCACAAGTGCATCGCCACCTGCCGTGGTACGGTCAGGTTCTTGGTCCGCTTGCGGGACTTGAGCCCTTCGACCGTCACGCCGTAGTCGGTCGCCACCTCGTGCTGGATGCGGTCCACCGTGACGCGCCGGGTCTCCGTGCTCAGGATGTTCTTGAGAACCTCCTCGGCGAGCTCGATCGTGACGTCGGATCGGTTCAGGCTGGAGTGCGCGATCAGCCGGATCAGGCTTCCCTCGAGCTCGCGGACATTGGACTTCACGTTCTTGGCGATGAAAAGGATGACGTCCTGCGGGAGATCCAGTCCGGTCCGGCTGGCCTTGTGCTGGAGGATGGCGATCCGGGTCTCGAGATCGGGCGGCTGGATGTCGACGACGAGCCCCCACTCGAAACGCGAGACCAGCCGCTCTTCGAGGGTCGGGATCTCCTTGGGCACGCGGTCGCTCGTGACCACGATCTGCTTGTGCGCGTCATAGAGGGCGTTGAAGGTGTGGAAGAACTCCTCCTGGGTGGCATCCTTGCCCTGCAAAAACTGGATGTCGTCGATCAGGAGGAGATCCATGCGCCGGTACTTGTTCCGGAAATCGAGCGTCTTGCCGAACTGGAGAGCCTCGATCATCTGGTTCATGAACGTTTCGGCCGAAAGGTAGCACACCCGCTCGAGCTGGCCGGCCTCCAGGGAGGTGTTGCCGATGGCCTGCATGAGGTGGGTCTTGCCGAGTCCGACCCCCCCGTAGATGAAGAGGGGGTTGTAGCTCTGGGCCGGCTTCCCGGCGACGGCCAGCGAGGCGCCATGGGCATACTGGTTCGAGTTCCCCACCACGAAGGTGTCGAAGGTGTAGCGGGGGTTGAGCGGCAGCCCGAAGTTGACCGTGGCCCCCGGCCACGCCCCCGGGATGGACCGGTTCGGCGCCACCGCGTCGGGGACGGGGCGGCCCGCCACGGGCTCGCTCTCGCCATCGGCAGATTGGAAGACGATCCTCAGCTCCCCGTCGAACAGGGCGGCGATGATCTCGGCCAGCACCGCGCCGTACTGCCCTTCGATGTAATCGACGGCGAACTGGTTCTTGACGTGGACGAGGAGCTCGTCGGACGTGAGGGCGATCGCCTCGGTCGGCTCGAGCCAGGTCGTGAACGTCTGGGGGTTGATGCTTTTGCGGGTCTCTTCGAGGATGAGGGACCACACCTCGGGCGCGGTCAGTTCGGCTGAATGCACGACTCCGGGCTCCGCTAGGACGGGAATGAGTTCCTGTAAGTGTGCGGCGCGCGTCGAAAGGACGTCCATAGTAGCCGGCGCATCGAGGCGTGTCAACCGGCCGACGGAGAGCGGGACGGATGTCGCAGGGCGGTTGACGGCGGCCATCGGCAGCACGTACATTCGCCGGCCGTTTCAGCCGCATTTTCCGGTCCACATTTCCCGCTTTCCCGCGAGACCACGATGAAGCGCACGTATCAGCCCAGCCGGCGCAAGCGGCGCAACAAGCACGGCTTCCGCGCGCGGATGAAGACCCGGGGAGGGCGCAAGATCCTGTCCCGACGCCGCAGGAAGGGTCGCGCCCGGCTGTCCGTCTCGGGCGAATTCTCCCGCAAGCGGCGCTAGCTTCGACCGGCGCCGGGATCGGTCGAGCTCCGGTGGGTGCCATCCCCCGGGACCGTCGCGTCACCACTCGTGGCGAGATCCTCAGGCTCCTTCGCGGACCCGGTGTCCAGGGGGCCGACCTCGAGCTCTACTGGCGCCCGGCGGCGGGGGGCGCGCCCCGGGCGACCTGCATCACCCCGAAGTACGGGCATACGAGCGTCGAGCGGAACCGGCTGAGGCGCCGATTGACGGCTCTTCTCGCCAGCGAACTCCTGTCGCGACCGGAGCCTCGCGACTACCTCGTCCGGGCGCGGAAGGGGGCCTATGATCTCGACTTCCGCGAGCTGTCGCGGGCCCTCGCCGGGCTGGCGAAGGAGATGACGACGTGAGAGCGACCCTCCTGGCCCTGATCCGTCTCTATCAGGTGGCCACCGCCTGGCGACCTTCCCCGTGCCGCTATCACCCCACCTGCTCGGAGTACGCGCGGGGCGCGATCGAGGTCCATGGCGTCCGGCGGGGGGGAAGCCTGGCGATCCGCCGGATCCTGCGGTGCCATCCGTGGCATCCGGGGGGCCACGATCCGGTCCCGCTCGAGACCGGGAAGGCGGGCCGCGGTTGAACGAGCAGCGGCGGGTCCTTCTGGCGTTTCTCCTGATGGTCGTGGTCCTGGCGGGCACCCAGTGGTGGTATTCCCGTATGACGCCCGACGAGACCCCGGTGGCGGCGCCCGATTCGACCAGGGTGGCGCCGCGCCTCGGGGACGAAGAGCCGACCGCCGCGCCGCCGGTCGAGCCGGTCGCCCCGGAACCGGGTTCGATCGCGGACACGGCCGGCGTTTCCGGCGCGGCTCCCGAAGGACAGGCGGCCCCGCCCGACAGCCTGGCCCCCGCTCCGCCGCCCGTCCTCGTCGAGACCCCTCTCTACCGGCTCACGATCGACCCCCGCGGAGGAGTCCTCCGGCAGGTCGAGCTCCTCCGGTATCCCTCGTACACCCACCCCGGACCGGTCCTTCTGGTGCCGGACGAGGCCGCGTTCCTGAACCGGGCCGCCAACCTGGGGGGTCGGCGGGTCGCCCTGGCGGCCACCCGCTACGTCGCCGGCGACACGCTGCTCAGGCTTCCCGAGGGCGCCGATCCCGCGATCCTGCGCCTGGTGTCGGCCGGCGCGGAGCCGCGGATCGAGCACACCTATCGGTTCGACCCCGACAGCTACGTGATCGGCGTGGAGACCCGCTTCGGAGACCCGGTCGACGGCGTGCTCGTCACCGGGATCGGGCCGCGCCTCCGTTCCAACGAGAAGAACCCGCGCGACGACCACGCCCAGCTCAGGGCGGTGGCGCGGGTCGACGGGAACGTGGTCACCCACGAGGCCGGCGACCTGGACGAGGGAGAGGGGGTTTCGCTGGGCGGCGAGGTGGAGTGGGCGGGGCTGAGGAACAAGTACTTCCTGGCGATGGTCCTGGCTCCCGCCGACGGGCCGCCCCTCTCGGCGGTCTCCCTGGGGGGCGCGGCCGGCGACAGCCTTCCGTCCGTGGAGGTCGGCGTCGCGGCCCCGATCGTGGATGGGGTGAGCACGCAGCGGCTGTACCTGGGACCCCAGGAGTACTCCCGCCTGGCTGCGCTCGACGACGGGCTGGACGACGTCAACCAGTACGGCTGGTCGTGGATCCGGTGGATGATCTCCCCGTTCGCGAAGGCGATCGTCGTGGTCATGCTGTGGCTGCACCGCTTCATCCCCAACTACGGTCTCGTCGTCATCGTGTTCGCGGTCCTCGTCCGGATCGTCACCTGGCCGCTCACGACCAAGTCGTACGCCTCGATCCGCGCCATGCAGGAGCTGCAGCCGGAGATCCAGCGGATCCGCGAACGGCACAAGGAGGATCCGCAGCGGATGCAGACCGAGACCATGCGGCTCTACCGCGAGCGAAAGGTGAATCCGCTCGGCGGCTGCCTGCCGAACCTGCTTCCGATGCCGATCCTGTTCGCGCTCTTCTTCGTGTTCCAGTCGACGATCGAGTTCCGGGGCCAGTCGTTCCTCTGGCTTCCCGACCTGTCCCAGGCAGACCCCCTCTACATCCTGCCGGTCTTCCTCGGGTTGTCCATGTTCGCCTCCTCGAAGCTGACCACCAGCGACCCGCGGATGGCCGCGATGACGTACGTCATGCCGATCGTATTGACCTTTGTTTTTCTCAATCTGGCTGCTGGGCTCGTATTATACTATGCGATATCAAATGTGCTTACCTTTGTGCAGCAATGGAACCTCAAGAAGAGATTTGACATAAAGGCGGCTCCGGCGGAAGCCGGGGGCTGACCTCACGGGGCTTGCCCTGGGAGAGGGACGGCACCACATTGCGGGAGCCCCGGCGGGGCGGCGTAGGGGCCGGGCGCCCACCTCTTTCCGATGACGTTTCGGCGGCGAGGCCAACGACGACCGACAGCCATAGTCCCGTAGAAGCCCGGGAATCGGCGCGTGCCGCGCGCGAGCGGCTCGAGCGCGAGGTGGAACGACTCTTCGCGGACGATCCTCCGGTGACCCGGGTGGACGCCCGCCCCGGGCCCGAACTCTCCGAGACCGTTTCACGTGAAACGATCCCTGGCTCGCCGGCCCTCGATCCTTCCCTGGGCGTTTCACGTGAAACAGGGTCCGGGCGCGTCGTGGGCGTCGTCAACCAGAAGGGGGGCGTCGGTAAGACCACGACGGCGGTCAACTTGTGCGCCTCGCTCGCGGTCGCGGAGCGCCGGACCCTCCTCATCGACCTGGACCCGCAGGGCAACGCGACCAGCGGGGTCGGGGTCGCGAAGGAAGGCCTCGAGGCCAACGTCTACGACGTCCTGGTGAACGAGCTCCCGCTGGCCGAGGCCGTGATCCCGACCCAGATCCCGTACCTCGACCTCGTCCCGGCGACCGTGGACCTGTTCGGGGCCGAGGTCGAGCTGGTCAGCGCGATCGGCCGGGAACACCGCCTCGAGGGGGCCCTCGACGGGGTCCGCGACCGCTACGAGTGGGTGTTCGTCGACTGTCCCCCCTCGCTGGGCCTGCTCACCGTCAACGCGCTCACCGCGGTGGACTCGGTCCTCATCCCGATCCAGTGCGAGTACTACGCGCTCGAGGGGCTCTCCCAGCTTCTCGGGACGATCCGGATCGTCCAGCGGAAGCTCAACCCCCGGCTCGCCATCGAGGGCGTCCTGCTGACCATGTACGACGCCCGCCTCAACCTTGCCCGCCAGGTCGAGCAGGAGGCCGTCGAGTACTTCGGGGACCGGGTCTACGAGACCGTCATCCCGCGCAACGTCCGGCTCTCCGAGGCCCCCAGCTTCGGCAAGCCCGTCATCCTCTACGATGTCCTTTCGTCCGGCGCGACGAGCTACATGAAACTGGCGGAGGAGCTGATCGAGAAATGTCGACCCAGCGCAAGCGGCTCGGAAAAGGTCTAGGCGCGCTCCTCGGGGAGTCGGCGGTCGAGGCCGCGCGGCGACCCGACGGCGAGACGGAGCGCGTCGAGGTCCAGCGGATCGTGCCCAACCGGCATCAGCCACGGGTCCGGTTCGACGACGAGGGAATCGCCGAGCTGGCCGCCTCGATCGCTCAGATGGGAGTGCTCCAGCCGCTGCTGGTCACGCCCCTCGAGGACGGCCGGTACATGCTGGTCTCCGGGGAGCGCCGGCTGAGGGCAGCCCGTCGCGCCGGGCTCCCCACCGTGCCGGTCGTCGTCCGCGACGTCGCCGATCGGGAGCTGCTGGAGCTCGCCCTGGTCGAGAACCTGCAACGGGAGGACCTCGACCCGATCGAGGAGGCGACCGGCTATCGGGAGCTGGTGGAGGCGTTCGAGCTGACCCAGACCGAGGTGGCCGAGCGGGTCGGGCGGAGCCGTCCGGCGATCGCCAACGCGATCCGGCTCCTCGAGCTTCCGGACGACGTGCAGGGGCTGGTCCGGGGGGGCGGGCTGTCGGCGGGGCACGGGCGGGCGCTTCTCGGACTGGCCGACCGGCGGGCGATCGCCCCCCTGGCGAGGAAGGTCGTCCGGGACGGGCTCACCGTCCGGCAGGTCGAGCGGCTCGTCAAGCGGGAGAACCGGGGGCCCACGGCCGGGGCTCCCCCGGCGCGCCGCGCGGCTTCGGACGACCTGGAGCGCCGGCGGATCGAGGAGGAGCTCCAACGGGCGCTCGGAACCCGCGTCCGGCTCCGGTCGGACCGCTCCGGAAAGGGCCGGATCGAGGTCGATTTCTTCTCCTTCGACGATCTGGAGCGGATCGTGCAGCGACTGACGGCCGGGACGTGAGACGCGGCCACCTGACCTTCATGATGGTTCCGGAGGACGAGCGCGACGTGCGCAGGATCCGGGTCTCCTATCGCGCGCTGCGTTGGGGCGGCGCGGCGGTCGGGACCCTCGGGGTCGCTCTCCTGCTCGCCCTCGGGAGCTACGGCAGCCTCCTCAGCCGGGCCACCCGGGCGGCCCTCCTCGAGCGCGAGAATCGCAGGCTGACGGCCGAGAACGCCAAGGTCGACGAGATCGCGGAGAACCTCGAGCGGTCCGAGCGGACCTACCGGCAGATCCGGTCGCTGGCGGGGCTCGGGGACCTGCCGGCCTCGGTCGACGCGGCGGTCCTGCCGGTCGAGGAGGAGCCGGCCCTCGAGCCGACCCGGGAGTCGCCGGGCGCGCCGGGCGGCGGAGCGCCGCCGGAGCCGGTCGGCTGGCCGCTCCAGGTCCGGGGGTTCATGACGGCCCGCTTCGAGGGCCCGGACGGGCACAGCGGCGTCGACATCGCCGTGCCCCCGGAGACGCCGGTCCTGGCCACCGCGGCGGGGGTGGTCGTCGAGGCCGGCTTCGACTCGGTGCTCGGCCACCACGTGGTCCTGGCCCACACCGGGGAGCTCGAGACCGCGTATGCCCACAACGTGCGGCTCCTGGTCGAGCCCGGGCAGCGGGTGGCCCGCGGGGAGGCGATCGCCGAGAGCGGCTCGACCGGCCGGTCCTCGGCGCCCCACCTCCACTACGAGGTCCGCCGCGCCGGCCGCCCGATCGACCCGGAGCCGTACCTCCGCTGAGGTCCATGCCGTTCCACCGCCACCAGGAAGGGGGATCGCGATGAGGAAGGAGACGGGCAACGGCCTCCAGAGCCTGCTCGGACAGGGCGTGGAGTGCGACGGATCGGCCCGCGTGGAGGGCACGCTCAGGCTGGACGGGTCGTTCGAAGGGCGGCTCGAGGTAGGGGAGTCCCTGATCATCGGCCACACCGGGCGCTTCGTCGGCAAGGCGATGGGCCGGACGGTCGTGATCGCCGGGAGCTTCGAAGGCGAGGTGCTCGGCACCGAGCAGGTCGAACTCCAGAAGGGGGCGCGTCTCCACGGTGACGTCCTGACGCGCTCGCTCGTGATCGAGCCGGGGGTCTACTTCGAGGGAAGTTGCCGGATGGAGTTCACCGACGCCGACGAGGCCCGCCTGCGTGTGGATGCCGCCCGAAGGGGCCTCCTCGAGGCGGCCGACGAGGACGACGACGAGCAGGGAGACCTGGTTCGTTCGCTCTCGAACTGATTCCTGGGACGAGGCGGGTTTTGTGCATGAGCGGGCCCCCGGTCGGCCGCGACCGATCCCGGTAAATCCTTGTTGGCCAGACACTTACGGTTTTCCGTCCAGCCCCGGCGCCGACTTTTCCACAACTATCCACAAACGGGATTCGGAGCGTGGAAACCGCCACGGCGGGGCCGTTTCCCGGGCGCCGGGCGAGCGTGGAGAAGTTGTGGAAAGGTGGGTTTTTTCAGCCGCCCTTGCGGGCCACGCTCTCCATCAGCTTCCCGAGCCGACGGCGCTCCTCGTCGCCGAGGATCGAGCCCTGGAGGAGGGGGTTGTCGGCGGCCGTCAGCTCGAGCCGCTTGGCCGCCTCGACGTCGATCTCGCGGGCGTGCTCGGCGAGCGGGGTGAGGACGGTCACGACGTCGTCCAGGACGTGGAGGAACCCCTCTCCGATCGCGAACCACTCGTACCGCTCCGCCTGGCGCAGCCGGAGCTCGCCGATCCCCAGGACGACCATCATGGGCGCGTGGCCGGGCAGGATCCCGAACTGGCCGTCGTAGGCGGTCGCCACCACGCCGTCGGCCGGGCCGTCGAAGACGATTCGCTCGGGAGTGATGATCCGGACCTGGAGGCGGGCGTCGGCCAACCCTACTCCTCCAGCCGCTTGGCCGCCTCGGCCGCCTCTTCGATCGTCCCCACCATGTAGAACGCCTGCTCGGGAAGGTGATCCCACTTCCCCTCGACCACCTCCTTGAACGAGCGGATCGTGTCCTCGAGGCGGACGAACTTGCCGGCCCGGCCGGTGAACGCCTCGGCCACGTGGAAGGGCTGCGACAGGAAGCGCTCGATCCGCCGCGCGCGGGCGACCAGCTCCTTGTCCTCCTCGGAGAGCTCGTCCATCCCCAGGATCGCGATGATGTCCTGGAGGTCCTTGTACCGCTGGAGGACCCGCTGGACCTCGCGGGCGACCGCGTAGTGCTCCTCGCCGAGGTAGTTGGGGTCGAGGATCCGGCTGGTCGAATCGAGCGGGTCGACGGCGGGGTAGATCCCCTTCTCGACGATCGCCCTGGACAGCACGGTGGTCGCGTCCAGGTGGGTGAAGGCGGTCGCCGGGGCCGGGTCGGTCAGGTCGTCGGCGGGGACGTAGATCGCCTGGACCGACGTGATCGAGCCGCGCCGGGTCGAGGTGATCCGCTCCTGGAGCTCCCCCATCTCGGTGCCGAGGGTCGGCTGGTAGCCGACCGCGCTCGGCATCCGGCCGAGGAGCGCCGAGACCTCCGAGCCGGCCTGGGTGAAGCGGAAGATGTTGTCGATGAAGTAGAGGACGTCGGTCCCGGTCTGGTCCCTGAACCACTCGCACATGGTGAGCCCGGAGAGCCCGACACGGAGGCGCGCCCCGGGCGGCTCGTTCATCTGTCCGTAGCAGAGCGCGGCCCGCTCGAGGACGCCCGACTCCTTCATCTCGAGCCACAGGTCGTTCCCCTCGCGCGTCCGCTCGCCGATCCCCGAGAACACCGAGTAGCCGCCGTGCTCGGTGGCGACGTTGTGGATCAGCTCGAGGATGATCACGGTCTTGCCGACGCCGGCCCCGCCGAACAGGCCCGTCTTTCCGCCCTTCACGTAGGGCGCCAGGAGATCCACGACCTTGATGCCGGTCTCGAAGATCTCGGTCTTGGGCTCGAGGTCGGGGAAGGCCGGCGGGTCCTGGTGGATCGGCCGCCGTTCCTCGGTCTCGACGGGCCCCAGCTCGTCGATCGGCTCGCCCAGGAGGTTGAAGATCCGGCCCAGGGTCTCCGGGCCGACCGGCACCGTGATCGGAGCGCCGGTGTCGACGACCTCCATCCCCCGGACGACGCCGTCGGTGGACGACATGGCGACCGCGCGGACCTGGTTCCGGCCGATGTGCTGCTGGACCTCGGCGGTCAGGTGGATCGACCGACCCTCATCGCCCTCTCCCGGCTCGTGGTCGAGACGGAGGGCGGTGTAGATCTCGGGGATCTCCTCGCCGTCGAACTCGACGTCCAGGACCGGGCCGATGATCTGGACGACGCGGCCGACGGGCTTCTCATCCCGGACGCGTTCCCGGGCCGCGGCCGTTGCCACGCCGCCCTGCTCATTCCGCGGTTCGTTCATGGAGCTCCTTCCACGCTGGGATCACTGCTCATCGGACACGATACGAGAGTCGCCTGACGCGCGACATAGCGCCACTGGCCGCCATCCAGGCGCCAGATGTCGGTGAACCTGCGGCAGTGGGTCTGTCCGGCGTTGGGAGATTGTGGCGCCCAGACCTGTCGGTCCTCGCCCATGACGACCGCGACATCCCCGAACCTCCGCACGGCCTCGATCTCCTGCTCGAACGAGGAGGACGTGAGCCAGCCGCTCCGCACGAGCTCAAGGAGCTCGGCCTTCTCCACGACCGTGTTGCGCGGGCTGTTCACGATGAAGTCGTTTTCAAGGAGAGCGTCCCACGCCTCCACGTCGTTGGACAGGACCGCCGCCACGTGCCTTGCCTCGGCGGCCCGCAGCGCCGACTCCCAGTCGGCTGCGTCAACGCCATCCTGGGCCCGGAGCTGGCCGGCTGTGAGCAACGTCAGGACCGCCGTCAAGATCAGCGCTTTCATCGAGCCCCCTTTGCGGTGGTCGCACCCGCGCATCGTCATCCCTTGAGCGCCTCCGCCCCGCCCACCAGCTCCGCGATCTCCTGCGTGATCTGGGTCTGACGGGCGCGATTGTAAGAACGCCGCAGATCCTTGATGATGTCCTGGGCGTTGTCGGTCGCGTTCTTCATGGCCGTCCGCCGTGCCCCGTGTTCCGACGCCGCGCTCTCGATGATCGCGCGGTAGACGCCGTAGCGCACGTAGAGAGGCAGGATGCGGGCGAGGATTTCGACCGGGGACGGCAGGAACTCGTAGATCGGGACGTAGCTCCGCTCTTCTTCCGCCCTCCCGCTCTCCTCCTCGGCGACCGGGAGCGGCAGGAGCTGGGCCGCGACCGGGCGCTGCTCGACGGGGCTCCTGAAGTTCGAGTACACGAGCCACACCCCGTCCAGCCGTCCTTCGACGAACGCGTCGACGAGCGGAACCGCGACCCGGTCGGCTTCCTCGAACGACGGGCGGTCGCTCAGGTCGGTGACGACGCGGTCGGGAGGGCTCCCCAGGTAGCGGAGCATCGACGCGCCCTTCTTCCCCACCACGTGCAGCTCGACGCCCAGCCCCTCCCCCGACAGCGAGCGGATCTGCTGGATAGCGGCCCGGACCAGGTTGGCGTTGAAGGCGCCGGCCAGTCCCCGGTTGGAGGTGATCACCAGCAGGCCCGCTCTCCCGACCCCCACCCGGTCGCGGAGAAGCGGATGGTCGGCCTCCGCGCTCTCGGCGCCGCGCCGAAGCTGACCGATCACCTGGCGCATGAAGTCGTCGAACGGCCGCGCCGCGACGACCCGGTCCTGGGCCCGTTTCAGCTTGGACGCCGCCACCATCTCCATGGTCTTCGTGATCTGGCGCGTGTTCTCGACCGACCGGATCCTGCGCTTGAGGTCACGGGCCTTGGCCATCCGGACTCGGCTACGCCGCCTCCTCGCTCTCGCCGGCGGGCGCGAACCCGCGCGTGAACCCTTCGATCGCCCCGTCCAGCTCCTGCTTCACTTCGTCGGTCAGCTCCTTCTTCTCCTGGAGCAGGCGCAGAACTTCGGGGTGGGAGCCCCGGAAGTAGTCCAGCATGCTCGACTCGGCCTCCCGGATCTTCTCGACCGGGATGGCGTCGAGGTGGCCGTTCGAGACCGCGTAGATGACCGCCACCTGCTCGGCCACCGGCATCGGCTGGAACTGGGGCTGCTTGAGGATCTCGACCGTGCGCCGGCCCCGCTCGAGCTGCCGCATGGTCGCCCGGTCGAGCTCCGAGCCGAACTGCGCGAACGCCTCGAGCTCGCGGAACTGGGCCAGGTCCAGCCGCAGCGAACCGGCCACCTTCTTCATCGCCTTGATCTGGGCGTTCCCGCCGACGCGGCTGACCGAGATGCCGACGTTGATGGCCGGGCGGACGCCGGCGTAGAACAGGTCGGGCTCGAGATAGATCTGGCCGTCGGTGATCGAGATGACGTTGGTCGGGATGTAGGCCGAGACGTCGCCGGCCTGGGTCTCGATGATCGGGAGCGCGGTCAGCGACCCGCCGCCGAGGTCGTCGTTCAGCTTGGCGGCGCGCTCGAGCAGCCGCGAGTGCAGGTAGAACACGTCGCCCGGATACGCCTCGCGTCCCGGCGGACGGCGCAGCAGGAGCGAGAGCTGACGGTATGCCGCGGCGTGCTTCGACAGGTCGTCGTAGATGCAGAGCGCGTGCTTGCCGGTGTCGCGGAAGTACTCGCCCATCGCACAGCCGGAGTAGGGCGCGATGTACTGCAGCGGGGCGGACTCGGAGGCCGACGCGATGAGCTACACCATCGTCGTCGCCGCCGCCGCGTCGGATCCCGCGCCGATGCTCTACATCAGTCCGTACTCGGCCTGCGCGATTGGCGAGTACTTCCGCGACAGCAGCCGCCACGCGCTGGTGATCTACGACGACCTGTCGAA
>DATEDS010000044.1:0-6107 GCA_035281565.1 Gemmatimonadota bacterium | reverse complement strand
AGAGGAGGGCCAGGATCCCGCCGATCGCGAGCCCGACCAGGAGGCCTGCCAGGAAGCCGTTATCAGAATCACGCATGATCCGTCTCCTTCGGGTTGGGGGTGCGGGCGAGGGCGAAGTCGGCGCGGATCCGGGCCAGGGTCCGGTCGGCGGCAGCCTCGAGCGCCCCGATCGATCCGTCGTTGACGACAACATAATCGCTCCGCGCCTCCTTCTCCGCATCCGGCATCTGGGCCGCCATGACGCGGGCGATCCGGGCGTCGTCCAGGCCCCGGGTCCGGCGCAGACGCTCGGCCCGCAGGTGGCGTGGCGCCGTCACCAGGACGACGGCGTCGAGATCGCGATCGAGGCCGAACTCGAAGACGAGGGCGGCATCGATCACGACGAGCGGTTCGCCGTCCCGCTCTGCCCGCTCGAGCCCGCCCCGGAGCCGCTCGAGAAGCGGCGGATGGACGATCGCGTTCAGGCGCCGGACGCCGTCGTCGGCCGTGAACGCGCGCTCCCCGAGCGCGGCCCGGTCGATCGAGCCGTCGGCGGCGAGGATGCCGCCGCCGAACGCCTCGATGAGCGCCGCTTTCGCGGCCTCGTCCTCCCCGAGCACGGCATGCCCCAGCCGGTCGGCGTCGATCACCCGGACGCCGGCAGCACGCCAGCGGTCGGCGACCGTCGTCTTCCCGCTCGCGACGTTGCCCGTAAGGCCGATCGAGGTCACCGGCGAAGACCGACCGGGGTCCTCAGCGCGGTATCGCCAGATCCACCGTGCCGGCGTCGATCTCGACCAGGCCCCCGTCCGGCCGCAGGTAGATCGCGACGCGGTACTCGCCGTCCGGGAGCTCCTCTCCGAGGATGTCGTGACCGCTGGCGGTCGGGGTCGAGACCTCCCGGCTGGCACCCGGGGCGAGCGCGAGCGGGACCAGCGCCATCGTGCACATCTGCTCCCCGGCCTGATCCCAGACCGGCTCGGAATCCCCGGGCCGGTAGACGCGGAGCAGCGCGACGCAGCCGTCGGGGAAGATCACCGTGCGGTCCTCCCCCGAGCGGTTGGCGATCGTGACCCGGCCGCGAAGCTGGACCGGAAAGGACTCCATGACCGCCACGTCGCCCGTGTACTCGATCCCGTCCTGGACCACGGCCCCGCCCCGCGGAGAGCCGGCACCGGGCGTGCTGCCGTCCGAGGTCGGCGTGCTGGCGCCGGTGCACGCGACCAGCGTGGCGGCCGCCAACGATCGAAGGACGTTCGAGAGGCTCATCGGATCCTCACCTCCTGGGTGTCGCCCCCGGCCCCGACCCGGATCCCACCGAGCGATGACCGAAGGCCTACTTGGCGTCGTACCACGTCTTCCCCACCCCGATCTCGACGACCACCGGGACCTCGAGCTCGATCGCCCCCTCCATCTCGCGGCGGACGAGCGAGCCCAGCTCGGCGGCCGCATCCTCGCGGACCTCGAACACGAGCTCGTCGTGGACGGTGAGGAGCATCCGGGCCGGGATCCCGTCCTCGGCGAGCCGGGCATGGATCCGGATCATCGCCACCTTGATCAGGTCGGCGGCCGTCCCCTGGATCGGGCTGTTGATCGCGACCCGCTCGGCGAACGAGCGGACGTTCCAGTTCTTGCTGTGGATCTCGGGCAGGTAGCGCCGCCGGCCGAGGAGGGTGGTCACATACCCGTGCTCGCGGGCCTGCGTCACCGCCTGTTCCTGGAACCGCTTGACGGCCTGGAACCGCTCGAAGTAGCCCTTGATGAACGCCTCCGCCTCCTCGCGCGGGATCCCGAGCCGGCGCGCCAGGCCGAAGGCGCCCATCCCGTAGGCGACCCCGAAGTTCACCATCTTGGCCCGCGCCCGGAGGCCGACGCCGACGTCGGCGGGATCGATTCCGAACACCAGCGCCGCCGTCTGTGTGTGGACGTCCTGCCCGGTGCGGAACGCCTCCAGGAGGTTCGGGTCGCCCGATAGATGAGCCAGGATCCGGAGCTCGATCTGCGAGTAGTCGCTGACCAGCAGCGTCCAATCTTCTTCGGACGGCACGAAGCCCTTCCGGATCTCGCGCCCGAGGGGCGTCCGGATCGGCACGTTCTGGAGGTTCGGTTCGCTCGAGGAGAGGCGTCCGCTCGACGCCACCGTCTGGTTGAAGCTCGAGTGGAGCCGCCCGGTCCGCGCGCTGATGGCGGCCGGGAGGGCATCCACGTAGGTCGACTTGAGCTTGGCCAGCTCCCGGTACTCGAGGAGCTTCCGCGGCAGCTCGTGCTCGACGGCCAGGATCTCGAGCACCTCGGCGTCGGTCGAGAAGCCGGTCTTGGTGCGCTTGACGACCGGCAGCTCGAGCCGCTCGAACAGGACCTCGGCGAGCTGGGATGGAGAGTTCAGGTTGAACTCCCCTCCGGCCAGGAGCGTGCACTCCCGCTCGAGCGTCCGGAGCTCCCCCTCCAGGCGTCCGCTCATCTGGCGGAAGAAGTCGACGTCCAGCGCGATCCCCTGCCGCTCCAGGTCGGCCAGGACCGGGACCAGCGGGAGCTCGACCTGGCGGTAGAGATCCAGCAGGTCCTTCTCCTCGAGCTCCCCAAGGAACCGGTCGGCCAGCCGCAGGGTCACGTCGGCGTTTTCGCACGCGTAGCGCGCGGCCGTCTCGATCGACACCTCGGCGAGCGGCAAGGGCTGCTTCCGTCCGTCCGGCTTGGTCAGCTCGTCGTAGGAGATCATCTTGTGACCGAGTAGCTCGAGGGCGAGGAGGTCCAGGTCGTACTGCCGTCGCGCGGGGTCAAGGAGATAGCCGGCGAGCCCGACGTCCGCGACGATCCCCCGGACGTCGATTCCAGCCCGACGCAGGACGATCAGGTCGAACTTGACGTTCTGGCCGACCTTGGGTCGGTCCGGGTCCTCGAGGAGGGGTCCGAGCGCCACCTTCACGGTCTCGAGAGGCAGGTTGTCGCCCTCGGCGTGGGCGACGGGGACGTACCACGCCCGACCGGGATCGGTCGCGAAGGCGAAGCCGACGATCTCGGCGGCCAGCGGATCCGGGCCGGTCGTCTGGACGCCGAAGGCGAACCGCTCGGCGGCCTCGAGCCGGCCGACCAGGTCCGACAGCGCTTCCGGTGTGTCGACGACGCGATACATCGCCTCCTCGTCGAGGGCGGCCTCGCGCCCGCCGAAGCGCCTCAGGAGCGCCACGAACTCGAGGTCGGCGAAGAGCGCGGTCACCTTGGCGCGGTCGGGCTCCCGGGTCTGGAGCGCCGCCAGGTCCAGCTCGATGTCCAGGTCGGTTCGGATCGTGACCAGCTCCTTCGAGAGAAGCGCCGCCTCGCGGTGCTCCGCCAGCTTGTCGCGCAGCTTCGGCGTCGCCGCTTCGTCCAGATGCGCGTACACGTCCTCCATGCTGCCCCACCCGCTCACCAGCTTCTGGGCCGTCTTCAGGCCCACCCCGGGGACGCCGGGGATGTTGTCGGAGGAGTCCCCCATGAAGCCCAGGATGTCGGTCACCTGCTCCGGCCCGACGCCGAACTTGCCGGGCGCTTTCGCGAGATCCACGACCTCCTCGTCGACCGCGGCCAAGCCGCCCCGGCCCGGGTTGTAGAGCATCACGTGCTCGTCGATCAGCTGGTAGAAGTCCTTGTCCCCCGAGACGATGTAGACGTCGAGCCCCTGGTCGGCCCCCTTGCGGGCCAGCGTGCCGATGACGTCGTCCGCCTCCTGGCCCGGGATCTCGATCACGGGGACGCGGAACGCCTCGAAGAGCTCGAGGACGCGCGGGATCTGGGCGCCCAGGTCGTCCGGCATCTTCTCGCGCGTCGCCTTGTAGTCGGGGAACTGCCGATGCCGGAACGTGGGCTCGCGGCTGTCGAGAACGACCCCCAGGTAGTCCGGCGTCCTCTCGTCCAGGAGGCGGACCAGGAAGTTGGCCATCCCGTAGGCCGCGCCCGTCTCCTCGCCCGTCGAAGCCCGGAGCGGGTTCTTGACGAACGCGAAGTAGGAGCGGTAGATGAGGGCGTAGCCGTCAATGAGATAGAGGGCGGGGCGGCTCACCCCGGAAAGATACGCTTCAGCGCACAGGGAATCCCGCGCTCGCCGTGAGGTCTCCTCCTGTCAGGCGACGCCGACCCGGGGGCTACGCCGCTCGAGCAGGATGACGTCGCGCCACTGGCCCCCCAGCCGGCCGAGCCGCTCCCTCCGGCCCACCACCCGGAAGCCGCACCGACGGTGGACCGCGAGCGATCCCTCGTTCTCGGGGAAGACGCCGGCCTGGAGGGTCCAGATCCCGACCTCCTCGGACGCTTCGACCAACGCGTCCAGAAGCCGCCTCCCGAGCCCGCGCCCCCGGGCTCCGGCGGCGACATAGACGCTCACCTCGGCGACGCCGCCGTAGACGCACCGCTCCGAAACCGGCGACAGCGCCGCCCACCCCAGCACGCGATCGCCGTGCCGGGCGACCAGCCGGGGCGCGGACAGATGGGAGGCGTCCCAGCCTTCCCATGTCGGGATCCGGGTCTCGAACGTGGCGTCCCCGGTCTCGATCCCCTGACCGTAGATCTCGGCCACCGCCGGCCAGTCGGCGTCGAGCATGGGCCCGATCGTGACCGCGTCGACGTTCGGCCGGACCGTCGATCCGCCCGCGGGTCGCGCCTCGGGGGCCACGCCTACCGGATCCCGACCTGCCCCGCGACCGACTCGATCAGCTTCTCCGAGTCGTAGCCGAGGCCGTCCTTGAACACGAGCCGGACGTTCCGGATCTCCACCGGTCTGGCCACCGGATCGCCCTCGATCACCGCCAGCTCGGCCAGTTTCCCGGCCTCTACCGAGCCGTACTCGTCATCCTCGCCCAGCACCGTGGCCCCGTTCAGGGTCATGATCCGGATCGCCTCGGGCGGCGCGAAGCCGGCTTCGATCAGCAGCTCGTAGTTCCGCTGATCGCCGAAGCCGGGGAGGGCGCCCCCGATCCCGGTCGGGTCGACCCCGGCGGCCAGGAGCCCGCCCGCCTCGACGAACGCCTTTTCGAACGCCTGGGCCCGCGGGAAGAGCTCCGGCCAGTGCGACTCGGCGGCGTTGGCCGCGATCTCCTCGCGGCTCCTCAGGTAGTCGGCCTGCGCCTCCGGCGCCAGGGCGGCCATGACGCGCGGATCGATCTCGGCCGGTCGTCCGGGAACGACGAGCTCGTAGATGGCGAGCGTCGAGGTCATGGCGACGCCGTTCTCGATCATGGCGTCGAAGGTCCGCTGGACGTCGGCGCCGTTCAGGTCGACGGACAGAAGGGCATCGCGAAAATCCGTCGGGCATGTGTCGGCCGGCTTGTCGGGATCGTAGTCGGTGTTGGTGAAGAAGCCGTGCTCGAGGTTGTCGATCCCGAGCTCGACGGCTTCGCGGAACGATACCGAGCACAGGTGGCCGGTCACCTTGAGGTTCCGGCGGTGCGCCTCGTCGATCACCGCCTGGAGCTCGGCCCTGCTGATCTCGGTGTACGCCTTGAACCAGGTCGCCCCCTCGTCGGCCCAGTAGGCGACGACGCGCCGCGCGTCCTCCGGCGTCGAGACCTGGGTCATGTAGCTGACGCCGCTCCCCCCCGTCAGATAGGGCCCGGTCACGTGGATCCGCGGGCCGGGTGTCTCCCCGGCGTCGATGGCGCGCTTCAAGGAGAGCTCGCTGTAGGGGTGGTAGCTGCCGGTCGTACGGATCGTCGTCACCCCGCCCGCCAGGTAGAGCCTGGGCGCGCTGAAGGTCGACTGGACGCGCCGGCCGGCCGTCGTGTAGAAGGTGTGATCGTGGAGCCCCACGAACCCGGGGATCACCGTGTGCCCCGGGAGATCGAGGACCTCGGCGCCGGACGGGATCTCGACCTCGCCGGCCGGGCCGACCGCGGCGATCCGGCCGTCCTCGATCACGATCGTCCGGTCGGCGGCCGGCGGCGCGCCGGTCCCGTCCACGACCTGGACGTGGGTCAGCGCCACGACCGGGGCGGTGACGCGCACGACCTCCTGGATCGCGGTCGGCAGGCTGTCCGTGGACTGGCCGGCCGCCGGGCCGGCCGCCACGAGGGTGGCGATCGTGAAGACGAACGTGGTTCTCGTCAAGGGTCCCTCCACTCCGGAGTTCATTCGACGGTGATCACCGTGTGCATGCC
>DATEDS010000043.1:0-7829 GCA_035281565.1 Gemmatimonadota bacterium | reverse complement strand
TGGCGGCGCCGGCCTCGGTACCCTGGGGTTACCGGAGCCGGTGGCCAGGCGGATGGCCGCCGAAGCCGGCTTCACGCGCTTCACCGTCCACGACTTCGGCAATCCATTGAACTCGTTCTACGAGGTCCGCCCGTGACTGACAGCGAACACGCCTGACCACCGACGCCCAACACCGTGATCGGTTACGGGAGCTCGTCGGATTCACGGCTTCTTCCCGGGACACCGACTTCCCCTCACCCTTTGGCCAACGGGAGGCCACGTTGTCGTCGCGCCTCGTCGCATCGGGTGAAGAGCTCCTGGCAGAGGGATCGCTCGACGTGAGGTCCGGCCGATAATCGGCGGCCCACGGGCAGAACCGGCGAGCAGCCGCTCTAAGACCCCATCTGCCTCACCCACCCCTGATACGCCTCGTCCGCCAGCCGTTTGGCCAGGACCTCTACCCGCTCGCGAACGAGATCCAGGGTGCGCGCCTGGGCGAGGCGATTCATGTCCTCGAGGGGCGCCGCGATCCCGTTGACATGACCGCGTCCGAGCTGGAGCCCGACGTCCCGGGCGATCGCCGCCAGATCTCCCTGGCTGGTCAGCTCGTCGACGTCCAGCTCGCGGTAGCCCAGGTCCCACGAGTGGATCCACCACTGGCTCTGGTCGTCGCCTCCCTCTTCCCAGGGGAGATACCCGAGCACCACGGGCCGCAGCCTTCCCATCCTGACGGTGGGGAGCAGGGTCAAGAGCATCCCGCCGGAGGGGGGACGTAACAGGCACGGCGCCGTGACCTCGTTCATGGGCTTGATCTCGACGATCACGTCGTCCTCCGGGTCCGCCGTATCTCCGCGGATCCGGAGGAGGTACTTGGCGTCCAGTGCGCTCCCGATGCCGATGTCGATGGCGCCGAACCGTTCGACGCCGTAGTAGTCGTCGGGAGCGTCCGGATGGAGCCGGTTCATCATCTGGACGAAGAGCGCCCACCGCTCCATCATCCGCGCGCGGGTGCGCGGGTCGGGCCGCTTCATCAGCGACTCCGCCCACGCCAGAAAGGCCGTTCGGTCGGCCGGTGTCCGCCGGCGCTCACGGGCGACCCAGTCGGGCGTGGGGAACGCCGATTCCGGGTCCGCGAGCGCCTCGGCGTACGCTTCCAGGAACTCGTTCACGGCCGCTTCGGGATCGCAGTCGAAGGTCGCTCGCCGGCAGGCGAAGTGGATCGAGGACGCGAACCGGACCAGATCCACGATGGCCGGACCCATCCCCGCCTCGTCGAAATCGTCCAGGCCATGAGCGGTCGGCGTGATCGCGTACTGCTCCAGGTGCGCGTCGCCGTGGAGGTTCACGAGCGGCATCTCGTCGATGAGGCCGTCGAACTCGGCGCACACCCGTCGCGAGAACCCGCTCGCCAGCAGCCGGAAGTACGCGTACGGATCCGAGCGCACGCGGAGGAGGACGTCGGGCCGATCGGCCAGCGCGTCGAGCTCGTCCCCGGTCAGATCGAGGGTGGCAGGGCGGGAATTCCCGGCGGCCGGATCCACCCCTTCCCGCGCCGCGCCCGAGCCCGTCGTCGAGCATCCGGCGAGCCCGAGCGCCGCCGTGAGGGCTGCGGCCGTCAGCCGCAGGACGGATATCCTCCGCATCCCTCCTCCGTGTCGAGCGTTCGTCGTCCAGATCGCGGCCTGTAGATTAGCCTCTTTCCGTCCCACCGTCGTCGACCGAGGAGCCCGTCCCTGAACGTCGCCAGGATCCCCTACCTGAACGCCCAGCCCTTCAGCTACGGCTGGGGCGACGAGCCTCCGTTCGAGGTGGTGGACATGATGCCAAGGGCTCTCGGCCGGGCCGCGGCGGAAGGCTCGGTGGACGCCGGCCTCATGGCGGTGGCCGACTACTTCGGCCTGGACGGGACCTTCGAGCTCACCGTCCCCCCGATGGGGATCGCGGTCCGCGATCACGTGCGATCGGTGGTGTTGCTCGCCCGGCGCCGTCCCCGCCATCTGGACGGGCGGAGGATCGGCATCACCGGGGAGAGCTCGACCTCGAGGCGCCTCCTGGAGCTTCTCGCCCGCGCGCGATGGGAGGTCGCGCCCGAGTGGGTCCCCGAGGACGAGCTGGGGGCGGACCCCCGCGAGTCGGTCGATGGCCTCCTCCTGATCGGCGACCGGGCGCTGGAGGCGATGGCCGACCAACGGCGCCACGGCTGGGAGCGGGTGGTCGACCTGGCGACCGCCTGGTGGGAGTGGCAGAGGCAGCCGTTCGTCTTCGCGGTATGGGCCATGCGGACGACCCTTCCGCGACGCGAGCGCGAGCGGCTGTCGGGCTTCCTCACGGGGTCGCTGGCGGTCGGCAGCGAACATCTGGGGGAGATCGCCGCGGCCGCGGCGAGCGAGCGGCTCGGCACGCGGGACGACCTGGCTGCCTACCTCAGGAACTTCGTGTACCGGCTCAGCCAGGCCGAGAGAAAGGGCCTGCAGCGGTTTCGCGATCTCCTCGCCGAGCACGACATCCTGGAGTACCAGCAGACGCCGGTCTGAGCGCCCCCGCGCCAGGTTCAGACGCCGGCGAGCCTCCGGCCTCCATAGTCCCGGAAGACCCATACCAGCAGGAGTCCGGCCACGAAGCCGCCGATATGCGCCGCGTAGGCGACCCCGCCGGTCTCCTCGGTCTGGGCGAGCTGTCCGATCCCGTTGATGAACTGGAAGACGATCCACATGCCGATGACCGCGATGGCCGGCATATGGGTGATCGTCCGGAAGACCAGGACCCGCACGCGACGGTGGGGGAAGAGGACCAGGTAGGCGCCCAGGATCCCCGAGATCGCCCCGCTCGCGCCCAGGCTGGGGATCTGGCTGTCGAGGTTCATCATGATCTGGGCGAGGCCGGCCGCGACCCCGCAGAGGAGGTAGAAGACCAGGTATTTCAGGTGCCCCATCGCCTCCTCGACGTTGTCGCCGAAGATCCACAGGAAGAGCATGTTGCCGCCCAGGTGGAGCAGCCCCCCGTGCATGAACATCGAGGTGAAGAGCGTGGTCCAGAACGGTCCGGGGTGGGTCGGAGGCAGATCGGCCTGCTGGCCGTACTCGACGGGAACGACCGACCACTTCATGAAGAAGCCCTCGATGTCGCCCTGCGTGAGCTGGACCACGAACACGACGACGTTGATCAGGATGAGGGCGAAGGTGACGACCGGCGTGATCCGCATTCCCGAGTCGTCGTCGCCGAGGGGCATGACCATGGGAGGCCTCCTGGAAGGGGGCGAGCGCTCGCCGCCCGGCCGGGGTGAAGAACGGGCGTGACCAGTCTAACGCATCGGCCCGGTACCGGGGATTCGCGCCGGCCTCAGACCCCGAGCCGCTCGCGGGTCCGCTGGCCCCACGCCTCGAGGATCGAGAACCCGCCGACCGCGTCGGGATCGGTCAGCCAGCCGATGCCCGCCCGCTCGCCGATCTCGCGGGCGGCCTTCAGGTCTCCCCACCGGTCGAGCAGCGGCTCGGGAGGCTCCCCGACCGCGTCGGCCGAGAGGTCCACCAGCTCGAGGTTGAGGCGGAGCTGCTCCCGGCCCTCCTCGAGGATCCGCTTGAGGCGCGGGTCCAGCCGCAGGTCGCGATCGATCCACTGGCGGACGTGGCCGCGGCTGGCGATGAGCTTCCGCGCTGCCGAGGGCGACACGATCCGCGGGATGCCGTCCGCGACGTCCCCCGCTAGGGCAAGGAAGTCGGCCACGTAGGCCGGGGTGACGCCGAGGATCTCCCGCACGTCCGAATGGCGCACCGTGCCCCGCACCCGGCCCTCCATCCGCGTCGAGCCGGAGAGGAGCTGCATGAAGTCCTTGTCGTCGGATCGGATGACGAGCCGCTCCTCTCCCTCGAGACGGTGGGCGACAGCCGCCAGAACCTCGTCCGCCTCTCGGCCGTCGGCCCGGAACTGAACGACCCCCAGCGCGGACAGCGTGCCGATCATGGCCTCGTAGTCCTTTCGTCCCGCGTGGTCCCAGATCTCCGGGCGGTCCCGGTAGGGCGGCCAGCGGTCCTTCTTCCACTGTCGCTCCGCGTTCCAGAACAGGGCGTAGGTGTCCTCCGCCCTGGCCACGAGGGGACGTAGCATCCGCGGGACCTGGTAGGTGAGCGGCCAGTCGACGCGCCCCTTCAAGGCGTGCCAGGCCGCGAACGCGATCATTCCGGCGTCGACGAGCTGCACGGCAGGGATGGCTAGGACACGGGTGCCGGAACCGCAAGGGTCAGGGCTTCTCCCCCCAGATCTGCTCGAGCCGCTGGGCCCTCCGGCAATTCCACTTGTAGAGCTTGTATCGGACCGGGTTCTTCCGGTAGTAGTCCTGGTGGTAGTCCTCGGCCGGATAGAACGGCCCCGCGGGAACGATCTCGGTCGCGATGGGCTCGTCGAACCGGCCCGATGCGTCCAGTTCCCGTTTCGAAGCCTCCGCGAGCCGCCGCTGCTCCTCGTCGTGGGTGAAGATGGCCGAGCGGTAGGACTCCCCCCGGTCGCAGAACTGGCCGCCGCCGTCGGTGGGATCGATGTTGCGCCAGAAGGCTTCGAGGATCCTCGCGTAGCTCGTGGCGTCCGCGTCGTAGACGACGCGGACGGCCTCGGCATGGCCGGTCCCTCCGTGGGAGACCTCCTCGTAGCTCGGATCCCGGGTCCGGCCGCCGGTGTATCCGGAGGTCGTCGAGACGACGCCCGGAACCTTGTCGAACGCCTCCTCGACGCACCAGAAGCAGCCACCGGCGAAGGTGGCCTCGGCCGTGTCCAGGGCGGTTCGTGTCCCGCCCGGGACGGATTCGCGCCCCCCGCGGTCGAGGACGGCGGCGAGAGCCAGGCCGACCGTCGCCAGGAGCAGGATGACGAAGCCCGTGGCGCGCATGCGATCTCCTTTCGCGACCAGGTCGCGGACGGAATAAGATAGGTGACGGATCACGTTACCGTGCAGTACGATAACGTGATCCGACCGATCGTGATTCCCGGTTCTCTCGAGCAAGGTGGAGCCATGGGTGCGTTATGGAAATGGAGGACGATTCCCGGGCCGGCGGCGGCCGTCCTCGCGCTGGCGCTCGGCGCGGGAACCGCGTGCGGTCAGGGCGCGGCCGAAGCCGGGGCTCCGGGAGAGATCGGTGACCGGAAGCCGGCCGACGAGGTGTTGCGGCGGACGCTCACGCCGCTCCAGTACGAGGTGACCCAGGAGGAGGGCACCGAGCCGCCCTTCCGAAACGAATACAACGACAACAAGCGGCCGGGGATCTACGTCGACATCGTGTCGGGGGAGCCCTTGTTCAGCTCGCTCGACAAGTACGACTCGGGGACGGGGTGGCCCAGCTTCACCCGGCCGCTCGAGCCGGACAACATCGTCTACCGCGAGGACCGGAAGCTCCTTTACAAGCGGATCGAGGTCCGCTCACGGCACGGAGACTCGCACCTCGGCCACGTGTTCGACGACGGCCCGGCGCCGACCGGGAAGCGGTTCTGCATGAACTCGGCGGCGCTCCGGTTCGTGCCGGTCGAAGCCCTCGAGGACGAGGGGTACGGGGAGTACCTCCCGCTGTTCGACGAGCGGGCCGGCGCGGCGTCGAAGGCGACGAGCTGAGCCGCTCGCGGGGGACGCGCTCGGTGGACGGCCCCGGGCGTGTCGGCGAGATTCGACCGGCCATGCTCGAATCGATCCGCAGAAAGGTCTCCGCCCGGGAGAGGCTGACCCCGGCCGACGGCGAGTGGCTCCTCACGGCGGCGCCCTTGACCGCGCTCGGGGGTCTTGCCAACGCCGAGCGCTTCCGGCGCTTTCCCGCGCGCGAAGTCACCTACGTGATCGACTCCAACCCGAACTACACCAACGTGTGCGACGTGGATTGCGTGTTCTGTGCGTTCTACCGCCACGCGGACGCCGCGGACGCCTACACGCACTCGGTCGAGCAGGTGCTCGAGAAGGTCGCCTGGGCCGCCGAACAGGGCGCCACGACCGTGCTCCTGCAGGGAGGGGTGAACGCCGCTCTCCCGTACGCCTACTACCTCGACCTCGTTCGCGAAACGGTGGCCCGCTTCCCCGGGGTTACTCCCCACTACTGGAGCGCGGTCGAGATCCAGGGCATGGCCGCGGTGTCGCGGAAGCCGCTCCTGTCGGTTCTCGAGGACCTCTGGGACGCCGGCCAGCGCTCGATCCCCGGCGGCGGGGCCGAGATCCTGGCTCCGCGGGTCCGGAAGAAGCTGGGGATCAAGAAAGGCGGGCCGGAAGCATGGCTCGACGTGCACGAGACCGCCCACCGGGTGGGCTTCCGCACGACCGCCACCATGATGTACGGGTCGATCGAGACGCCGGCGGAACGGGTCGAGCACCTGGACCGGCTGCGCGCCCTCCAGGATCGTTCCCTGGCCCTGACCGCGGCGACACGGGCCGACGGGCCGGGATCCTTCACCGCCTTCATCCCGTGGTCCTTCAAGCCCGGCAACACGCCGCTCGAGAAGGTCCGGCCCCGGCCCGAGGGGCCGGCCGAGTACCTGCGGACGATCGCGCTCTCCCGTCTCTACCTGGACAACGTCGACCACGTCCAGGCGTCCTGGTTCAGCGAAGGGAAGAAGACCGGTCAGGTGGCGCTCCACTGGGGAGCGGACGACTTCGGCGGCACGCTCTTCGAGGAGTCGGTCCACGCCGAGGCGGCGTACGTCAACACGACCACGGTGGAGGAGATCCGCACGCTGATCCGCGAGGCCGGCTTCGAGCCGGTCCAGAGGACGACCCTCTACGAGCGGCTGCCCGAGACCCCGCTGGACACGATCGCACGCCACGCCCCCCGCCGCGCGGGACGGCTCGACCCGCACGCGTTGCCGGTCGTCGGCTGAGGCGGGGCTAGACGAGCTCGATCGCGGGCACCGGGGGGACGAGACCCGCCGCGGCGGCGCGTCCCAGCAGCGTCTCGAGCGCCCTCCGCCCCTCTTCGCCCATGTCGCGCGTGTACTCGTTCACGTACATGAGCACGAACCGCCGCGCCTTCTCCCGGTCCAGGCCACGGCCGAAGCCGAGCGCGTACTCGACGGCCTCGTCCTCGTGCCGGAAGGCGTGTTCGATCGAGGCGGCGAGCGCGGCCGAGATCTCGCCGGCGAGCTCGCGCCCGAGGTCCTTCCGGACGACGTCGAGCCCGAGGGGGAGAGGCAGTCCGGTGTCCGAGAGCCACACCTCCCCCAGATCGGCGATCTTCGCCAGCCCCATCTCGGCGTAGGTGATCTGACCCTCGTGGATCACCAGGCCCCCGTCCACGCGTCCCGCGAGAACGGCCTCGGGGATCCGGTCGAAGGCCACCGGGACCGGCTCGAACTCCGGCAGGTAGAGCCGCGCCACCAGGTACGCCGTCGTCAGCTCGCCGGGAATCGCCACCCGGCGCCCGGCCAGGGAGTCCACCGATACAGGCCCGCCCGGCCGCGCCACGACGATCGGGCCGTACCCTCGGCCCATCGATGCCCCGCAGCGCAGGATCCAGTACCGGTCGGCGACCCGCGGATAGGCGTGGGCGCTGATCGCGGTCACCTCGATCGCGCCCTGGAGGGCGAGCTCGTTCAGGCTCTGGATGTCCTCGAGGACGTGCTCGATCCGGCAATCCCGGATGGCGACCGCGCCCCGGGCGAGGCCGAAGAACATGAACGCGTCGTCGGGGTCGGGGCTGTGGCCGACCCTGAGGACTCGGGTCCGGCTCGCGGCCTTGGATTCCGTCGTCATGGGGGTCACGGAACGTACCGGTGGGGGGGAGAGGCCGGCAACGCGAGGAGTGTTTGAGGGCTCAGCTCGTTTCCGGCTGGGGAACCAGCCGCGGGATCCTCAACGGTTCGAGCCGACCATAGGTGAGCGACCGCCA
>DATEDS010000042.1:0-3688 GCA_035281565.1 Gemmatimonadota bacterium | reverse complement strand
CGACGAGTGGAGCCGCTGTCGGCACGCTTCCAACCGTCGCGCAGCCAGTCGCTTGGATGCGATCGTGTCGGATCGAGCTTCAGGTGACGCGGATAAGGCGCGCCATCGAAAGCAGTTGCGCGGCTTCACGCCGGTCCTTGTAACTCTTTTCCCTGCAATGGTTTGACACCTCCCACGCGGGCCCGGTATACTGGCCTTGAAGGTCGGACGACGACCTGGTACCTGGCACCGCCACTCACTCCGCGTGCCCTCCGGGAGGGCTCGTGGACGCTCCTTGGACGGGTCACGGAACAGCGATGTCACCGGATTCGTCGGCGCAAGCCCGGAGCGACACGACTCGAAGCGCGCGGAGGCGAGACGAGGTGCGGAAAGCGCAAAAGGGTTGCGGCAACCCTCGGGTCGCCGCGCTCCGTTGCGGATCGAGACCCCGGGAGACCGGCGGAAGCGTCACATGGCGCTTTCGCGAAGTCTGTGGGGGGAGCCGACGGGAAGCCGACGGCAACGCAGCGGCGGTCACGCCCTAGAGCGCGGAAAACCCCAGGGGAGCATCGAGCGGAGGGGCGGCTAACCCCCGCTTTTTCGCCACGGATTCCCGCGGGGAGCAAAGCCCTGAAGCCGGGGCGGTCCGGACCTGGATGTGGCACCTGGTGCCACGCCGACCGTCCGGACGGCCAACGGCAAGAGGGCAACGGACGCCGAGAGGCGCCCAAGGCTCCGCGGGAGGGGAAAGCTTCGAAGGGGGAACCCCATGAGCGTTACCGACCCTAACCGGTCGGGGGGACGCGGGAGAAGGAACGCGGCAGGAGGGTGCAAAACCCTGGAGCCGCACCAGAACCGGGACGAGGCAAATCCCGGATTAGTGGGCTCCCGTGTCCGGATGCGCTGTAGGGGCGAGAAACTCCACGGGAGGCGTCGCTGCCCGACAGGGCACCGACAGCTGACCCGGTCATACTCTGAAGGGGAACCAACCCTAGGAGAGGCGGAGCGACCGTTTTCGAACGATCGCACCCGCCGGCGGTCGGGAAGACCCCAAGGTCGGGGCGTGAGCCGACGACGAAGGGGGAGCGCGGAACCAATGACCGCGCTACCGGTCACCGGGATGACCTCTGAAAGGGAGGCGAACCCCATGAGAGGAGGCGTTCGGCGGCGGACCCTCGGGTCCGGGCCGTTCGCGAGCCGGTGTCGGCCATGTCTTCGAAGGGGGCAACAGGCGCCGCACTCGTCCGACCTTCACTTTGTTTTGCTGTCTCGTGCAGCGCGTCGAAAGCCGCCCGGCAGGAATGCCGGGCGGCTTGTTTTTTGGGGAAGCGCTGGGGGTCCTGAGCCGGCTTTGGTGGTCGGCACCTCGGGCCCGCCACTTTTTTCCGGGATGATTCCGCGCTAGACTGCCGGCGGTATCCAGGGTGACTGCCGGATCGGATCATCCCCCTCCTCGGGCTCCGCTCGTCCCGCGACGATGACGCGCGCCACCAAGATCCAGCCCCCCGTCCTGCCCTCATGGTCCATCCCCCGGCCGTCCCTGCAGGCTCGGCTCGACGAGTCACGCGAGCGGCGTCTGACGACCATCGTGGCGGGGGCCGGATTCGGCAAATCGACGGTTCTCGCTCGATGGGGTTCCGGATCGGGCAGCGCCTGGCACACCATCGACAAGATGGACGACGACCTCGGCGCATTTGCCCGTGGCCTCGTGGGGGCTCTCCGAAGGCGTGTCCCGGATCTGCCCGAAGATCTGGCCGAGGCGTTTGGTCTGCGCCCCCGGGTCCATCCCGAGGAACGGACTCGGACGGAGGCCATCGCAGCGCACCTGAGCGAAGCGCTCGAGGCGCACCTGGACCACGATCTCGCGCTCGTTCTCGACGACGTGCACATTCTGGAGCGCAGCGGCCCCTCCACCCGGCTCATCGAGGGGCTCTGCCGGCATGCCCCCCCGAGCTTTCACCTCCTGCTCGCCTCCCGGACCCAGATACCGTTCCCGATCGAGCGTCTGCGCGGCCGGGGAGAAGTGCTCACGCTCGAGCCCGCGATGCTGGCATTCTCGAAGGACGAGGTGGGGGATGTCCTGCGGGCCGCTGTCGAGGAGGACCTGTCGGATTGGGCCGAACCGCTGCACGAGTTGACGGGCGGCTGGCCGGCCGCAGTCCGACTGGCGGTCGAGGCCTTCCGCGGGAGGGGATCCCAGGGGGACCCCGACGCGCTGACAAAGCTGCGGCGCCCCGGGGGACCGCTCTTCACCTACCTGGCTGAGGAGGTCTTCGCCCACGAGTCGGCGGACGTGCGGGATCTGCTCTGCCGGACGGTCCCGTTCGACCGCTTCGGAGTGGGCCTCTGCCAGGCGGTCGGCATCGAGCGCGTGGAGGCCACCCTGGCCGACCTGGTTCGCCGCGGCCTCTTCATTCAGCCCCAAGCCGACCAGGATGGGGAATGGTTTTCCACGCACGCGCTGGTGCGCGAGTTCGTCGCCCGCAACTGGCCCCTGGAAGCGGAGGAAGCCCGACGCATCCACCGCGACGCGGCGTCGTGGTTCGAGGGGCACGGGCATCTCCGTGAAGCGCTTCGGGCCCTGGCCGGTGTCGCCAGCCCGGGCGACATCGCCCGCATGCTGTGGGAGAGAGGTGACGAGATCCTGGCCCATGGCGCGGTGGACGAGCTTCTTCGGCTGGCCGAGCTGATCCCGCCGCCGCTCCGGGACGCGCAGCTGGAGGAGCTGTTCGGCGAGGCGTATACCGTTCACGGCGAGACCACCCGGGCGGAGGAGTGCTTCCGGCGGGCGGCGGACGGGTTGGACGAGCTGCCACCGGGTCTGGCGTGGCGGATAGGCCAGCTGCATCACACCCGCGGCGAGCACGAACAGGCGCTCCGCGTCTACGCACGCGGGAGGATCGACGGCAGCCGGTTGCGCGAGGAGGCGTGGCTGCTGGCGGCGACGGCCTCGGCGCTGGTGATGACGGGCGACCTCGAGGCATCCCGCCCCCTGACCGCACGCGCCCTGGCCGCGGCCGAGACCTCCGGCGATCCGCAAGCACTCGCGGCTGCCCACGCCGCCATCATGCTCCTCACCTCAGGCAGAGAGCCGAGCGTTTCCGAGGAACACTACCGGCACGCCCTGGAGTGGGCCGGCCGGGCGGGGGATGTCCTCCTGAGCGTCCGGATCCGCACAAACCGGGCAAGCCATCTCGACGACGAAGGTCAGTACGAGGAAGCACTGGCGGAGCTCGAGATCGCGATCCGGGAGGCCGAGCTCGCGGGGTACGCCGAGCGTCTCGCGCTGGCGCTCAACAACCGCGGATGGACACGGTATCACCTGGGCCGGCTCGAGGAGGCCATCGCCGACCTCGATCGCTCGAAAGAGATCTTTCAGGGTCATGGGTCGAGCCATGCCTGCTGGCCGCTCCGGAAGCTTGGGGCGATCTATCGCGAGCGGGGCGATCTCTCGCTCGCACGTACGGTCTGTGAGAAGGCGCTGGAACTGGCCGAGCGCTCGACCGATGTCCAGGGGCTGATCGGGGCCCGAGCCGAGCTGGCCAGGATCCTGGCGATCGAGGAGCCCGAGCGAGCCCGGCTCCTGGTCGACCGCGCCGTGACCGCCGGGCGGTCGTGGGGCGGGCTGGTGACGGCTCTGGTCACCGCGGGTTGGGTGGCCCTCGCGAGAGGCGATCGCGAAGGGGCGGCAGATTTCGCTCGCGAGGCC
>DATEDS010000041.1:0-9254 GCA_035281565.1 Gemmatimonadota bacterium | reverse complement strand
TGGACGGGCACTTGGCGAGGAGGGTCTCGGCGTGGAAGGTCCCGCTCTCGTCGAGCCGGCCCTCCACGACGACCTGGATGTCGGGGCGGAAGATGTCCGGGAGCGTGCCCCCGTAGATCACCGGAACCTCGGCCGAGCCCGCCGGGGCGTCGGTGCCGCGGATCGCGAACCGGATCCGCCGGGCGGCGTCTTCCTTGACGATCGAGCCCGCCACCACGTCGCCAGACAGACGGATCTTCTCGCCCGGGCTCCCGGTCGCCGCCGCCAGCTCGTCGATCTCGTAGTAGTAGGTGAGGTTGTCGCGGGTGGCCGCGAACACCAGGTACGCCACCGCCCCGGCGACCAGCGTCATCGCGATCGCCAGGCGTCCCGCCTTCAGACGCCGCATCCGGCCCTCGAATGGGGTGAGCGGTTCACTCGGTCTCTTTCAGCTCGCGCTCCAGACGGTCAAGATAAGGCGACCCCGGCGGCGGTTCCACGCTCGCCCGCGCGGGCGGCCGGGACGCCCATCGCCGGGCCGCGAGCACGAGCCCGATGGCGCCGATCAGGACCGCCGCCCCCGGCAGGAGCCACGCGGCCAGGTTGAAGCCGCTCTTGGGCGGTTCGAGCAGGATCCAGGTCCCGTAGCGTTCGACGAAGAAGGCCCGGATCTCCTCGTCCGAACGGCCCTCGGCGATGAGCTCCCGGATCCGCCGCTTCATGTCCTCGGCCATGAACGAGCGCGACTGGCGGATCGACTGGCTCCGGCAGACGGGACACCTGAGGGTCCCCTCGATGTCCCGTGCACGTGCCTCCTCGGCGGGCGTCAGCGCGACGGGGGGCCGCTCGGTCCCGGAAAGGGCCTCCGTCGCGGTTTCCTGCGCGGCGAGATCAAGCCGGGGATGGAGGAGGGCCGAGACCACCAGGCACGCAGTCCACGCCGCGCGCGCCGCCCCTCCGTGTCGTCTAGCGCGGATCATCGCCCCGATCCAGCGGCGTCACGGCCTCCGGGTCCCCGGTCGACCCCCCGGTCCGGCCCGCGGTCAGGCCAGCCACCTGGCGGTCAAGGTCCTCCGGCGTCAGGGGCCCCACGTGCCGCGCGAGGATCCGGCCATCGGCCCCGATGAAGAACGTTTCGGGGACTCCATGAAGCCCATAATCCACCGCCACCGAGCCGCTCGCGTCGGGGCCCAGGAAGTAGGTCTTCCCGTATCGCCTGATGAACGCGCGTGCCGCGTCGGGTTCGTCGCTGACCGCGATCCCGACGAAGGCGACCGCCGGCCCGTAGCGTCGCCATCCCGCCTCCAGGACGGCCGCCTCGTCCCGGCACGACAGGCACCACGAGGCCCAGAAGTTGAGAACGACCGGCTTCCCCGAGAGATCCGCCAAGGCGACCGTCGTTCCGGCGGGCGCCACCGGATCTACCCCTACGGGCTCTAAGAGCGGGAACGCGAACTCCGGCGCGGCACGTCCGACCAGCGGCGAGGCGATCGTGGCTTCGCGCGTGAGCGCGTAGGCGAAGACGGCGAAGACCGCCGCCAGAACTCCCACGAGGATAAATCGCTTCACGCCGGCGAATCTCCCCTCTCTCCCGCCGCCCGGCAAACGAGCGAGAGGCGTCCTCGAGCCGGGGATTCCCTACAACGACCTCAGGTACTCGACCAGATCCGCCTTCTGCTCCCGCGTCAGGCCGAGCCCGAGGACGCCGTCGTAATGTTCCACGACTTCCTCCAATGTGGCCGCGCTTCCGTCGTGGAAGTAGGGCGGACGCTGCCAGGCACCGCGGAGGGGCGTCGTCCGGTACCCGCCCGTCGTCCCGCGCTCGGCCAGGCCGGGATCCATCCCCGTCTCCGACGGCTCGTGAACGCGCTGGCCCGCGTCGGTGAAGCTTGGCGGCATGTGACAGCTCGCGCAGGTCCCCTGGCCGCTGAACACGGCCTCCCCCCGCCGGGCCGCCGCGGGATCGAAGCTCCCCTCAGGCGGCGTCGGCGCGGCCAGCGTGAGCTGATAGGCCTGCAGGTCGGGAAGCTTCGGGGTCACGAGGTCCGGCGACGCCACGATCTCGATCCCCATCTCCGGATCGCGGAACGAGCCCTGGCCGTGCATCTGGGTCACCGCGACGTAGGCGTTCCAGTAGCTGACCGGGCCCTCTCCGGTGAACGTCTCGACCGGGACCCCGTTAAGGCCGTAGGCGGCCGGGATCACGGTCGGATCGTTGAGCCCGTCGTGGTTCCAGTAGGCGTCGTACATGCCAGGCCCCCACGACGTCAGGACGGCCTGGGCGGCGGGGTCCTGAAGCGCCGGGGAGAGCGAGAGGATCTTGCCTGGGTCCAGGTCCCGGTTCGGATGCCCGTCCAAGCGGCGGCCGATCCCCTCCTGGACCGAATCGTCGACGTCCGAATGGCACAGGGCGCAGGTGACCCCCACCCGCTGGATCCGGCCGTCCACGACCTCCGCCTTTAGCCCGACCACGGCGTTCATCTCGAGGAGCGCCACGGTCGTCGCGGGATCGCTCAGGTCGACCTGGCTAAGGATCCCCGGGGGAAGGACCTCGGAGTCCACCTTGAGGCCGACCTCCAGCGCGGTGAGAGGATCGACCGAGCTCTCGATCACCTCGTGCATCCGGAGGGTGTCCGTCCAGAACCGCTCGTCGCCGAAGGTATCGAACCGGAAGATCTCCCGTCCGGCCACCGGGTCACCCGCCGGGACGGGGTCGCGGCTGGAGGGTGCGGAAGCCTCACTCTCGGGCGCAGGAGCCCCCTCGCCAGGCGCGCGTTCTCCACCCTCGCCGCACGCCGATACAAGGCCAACGGCCAGAAACGCCACCAGCGCCACCGCACTACGCATGGTCGTCCTCCTTGCGGACTTGCCGGTCCCGTGCGGCCGGATCCTCCGCGCTCTCTGTCGGGGGAGGGGAAGTCAATCCATAGTAGTCGCGGAATGGGGATTCACGTGTAATCCGGCTGACAGCCGGTGTCCTACGCGGACGCGTCATGAGGCCTCCGCCATGGGCAGGAGCCCATCGAGGTCCGCTACGCTTACGGCGTTCGGCTCCTCGATCAACCGCCGGGCATGGTCGGCCTGGTCCCAGGTATTCCACAGCAGGATTCCGCGCACGCGGCCTTCCTCCAGGTAATAGACCACTCCTTCCCGGAATGCCTCCTTCCAATCCGCATGGGTTTCGTGACGCGCATCCACCGAGCCGACGGCCTCGAATCCCAGATCGAACATATCCGAGTAAAAGAACGGCAGGCGATCGTAGGGTGCGCCTTCGCCTGCCATGGAGAGCCCGGCGGCCCGGCCCATCGCATTGGCATTGTCCTCGTGCTCCACGCGAAGGCGGCCGCCGCGGAATGGGAAGCTCGCGACATCGCCGGCGGCGTAGATATCGGTCCGGCTCGTCCGCAGGAGGGCGTCGACCTCGATCCCGTCGCCGACCTCGAGACCGGCCTCCCGCGCCAGCTCCACGTTCGGCCGGATGCCGATGCCGACCACCGCGATGTCCGTCTCGAACTCGCCGCCGTCAGCCAGGAGAACGACCACCTTGTCGCCTCTTTCCTCCAACTTCACATGGCCGGCCGTTCGAACGTCGACTCCCTGTTCGCGGTAGTAACCGACCAGGAAGCGTGAAAGATCGTGGGGAAAGAGCTTTGAGCCTAGGCCCCCCTCGTCGACAAACATCACGACCTCGCGCCCCTGCATGCGGAGCGCGGCGGCGATCTCCATGCCGATGAACCCGGCGCCCACGACCGCGAAGCGAAGCGGCTCCTTCGCGAAGTCGCGCAGGCGGTAGTAGTCGTCCAAGGTGCGGTAATAGACGATGCGCTCACCGGACGCGCCGAGCCGGCGTGGTGCGCCCCCGGTCGCCATCAGCAGCTTTCCGTACCCGTACTCCACGCCCTGATCGTCGATCACGCTTTTGGCATGGAGATCGATCCCCTGGATCGTTCGACCTAGATGCAGGATCGCTCCCGTTTCCTCCGTACCCCGCCAGATGGCCGCCTCGGGCTTTCCCTTCCACAGGGACTTGCTGAGCGGCGGCCGATCGTAGGGCGGATGGGTATCCGCGCCGACGACCCCGATCGTGCCATCAGGATCGACTTCGCGGATCCCTTGCACGGCGGCATCGGCGCTCATCCCACCCCCTACGATCAAGTACTCATAGCTGTTCACATAGCCTCCTTTCTCACCGAGAGCACTAAGTTATGATAGTGTAAACTTGTGTAATTGTCAACACCGGAGCGTCCAGGTCACCCCACCCCTCTAACCGATCGGTTGGGACGATCGTTCGACAGCGACCCCGTGACGGAACACGAGCTCTCCGCCCAGCCAGCCGGCCACCGCGAGGAGTACGACTCCGACGAGGGAAAGCGCGATCGGCGCCACGGCACCCGACGGGGCGGTGGTCCTGAGCCAGAGGTTGACCGCGTACATCGCGACGAGCGACAAGTTTACCAGCATGTGCGCGAGCGCGACCCGCTTGACGGCCGGGTCGGTCAGCGACAGAAAGTCGATGAACCCCGGCACCGCGGCCAGCAGGGCGCCCGCCACGCCCCCCAGCATCGCGTAGAACGCCATTCGGTCCCACACGACGTCGCTCGATACGAACAGGTAGACGACGTCGCACACGAACGAGAAGATCCACAACCCGATCGGAAGCGGGACGAGGGCGGGATGGATGGGGTGCCTGGCAATGCTCGCGGGGCTGGCCATGCTCGACCTCCTTGGGCGGCCGTTTTCCGGGAGGGCGGACGAGCCTACGCGGTGGTGACGGGAGCGCGCAAGGCTTTTGCCGATCGGATGGGCGGGAGGGTATTCTTGCGATCCATGCCGACCCCCCGCTACACGATCCGCCGCTTCACAGGTTCCGGAGCCGAGGACGTGGGCGAGCTCTACGAGCTTACGAGCCACGGCCAGGTCGCGCTCCACACCGAGGACGGGGCGTTGGTGGACCTGCTCGCGGCCCGTGGGATCCTGCAACCGGTCCGGCCCCCGCGCCTGGACGCCGGCCAGGGAGGCGTCCACGGCCGCTACCGGGTCCGGCCGCAGGTCAACTTCTTCTTCGCGCCGCCGATCGAGGACGTGGCCGAGGCGATCCGCTCGGCTGGGGCGGAAGACGGCTTCACCGTCACCGAAGCCGCCCCGGCCGCCCGCTGATCTCCCGCTGAATTCTCCGGGCGACCGAGGCTCGCCGCCGGACGGGGCTGCTCCCGCCATCTCCCTCTCGGGCGTGACCAAGCGTTACGGCGACCTGGTCGCCGTCCGCGATCTGGACCTCGCCGTTCCGCGTGGGGCGACCTACGGCTTCCTGGGCCCGAACGGGGCCGGGAAGACGACCACGATCCGGATCCTCCTGAGGATCCTCGAGGCTGACGAGGGCGAGGTGCGGCTTCTGGGCGAGGATCCTCGTCGCGAGATCCTCGACAAGGTCGGCTACCTGCCCGAGGAGCGAGGGCTCTACCGGCGGATGAGGGTCCGCGACCTGCTCGAGTTCCTGGCGGAGCTGAAGGGCCTCAAGCCGCGCGTTTCGCGGCCCCGGATCGACAATTGGCTCGAGCGGTTCGACCTCGCCGACCGGGCCGCGGACAGGGTCCAGGACCTCTCGAAGGGAATGCAGCAGAAGCTCCAGTTCATCGCCGCGGTCCTCCACGAGCCGGAGCTGGTCGTGCTGGACGAGCCCTTCGGTGGCCTCGATCCCCTGAACCAGCGGATCCTCCGCGAGGTCGTGGCGGACCTCCAGCGGGCCGGACGGACCGTCCTCTTCAGCACCCACCTGATCGAGCACGCGGAGCGGCTCTGCGACCATGTCTGCATCATCGCGCACGGCCGAAAGATCCTGGACGGCCCCCTGGCCCGGATCCGGCACGAGCACGGCGGAAGCCACGTCGCGCTCGGCCTGGACGGCGGGTCTCTGGACGACCTGAGCGCCACGATCGAGGGGGTCCGTCGGGCGCCGATGGTGGCGCGCGCGGCGGCGGACGGGACCGAAGTCGAGGTGGCACTCCGGGAGGGCCGGCGGCCGCAGGAGCTCCTGGCGTGGCTGGTCGCCGAGAACATCCCGGTCCGGCGGTTCGAGCGTGTGGAGGCGTCCCTGACCCAGATCTTCATCGACCGGGTGGGTGTCGATCCGACGGTCGAAGATGACCAGGAGGACTAGGGTGCGTGACGCCTGGACCATCTTCCGGCGCGAGTTCCGCGCCTTCGTCCGCTCGCGGGCCTACCTCCTCGGGACCCTCTTCGGACCGTTCATGATCGCGCTCTTCTTCGTCCTCCCCGTGTGGTTCATGAGCGGTGGCGCCGGCCGCCACGTGGCGATCGTCGACGGAACCGGCCGCGGGCTGGGCGACCAGGTCTCGACCACCCTTCGGGAGCCGGCGGGGATCGAGGGCGTCGCCGCGCGACCGCCCAGGTTCCGGGTCGATGTCACCGCGGTCGCGAGGACCCACGGTCCCCTTCCCGACTCCCTCGACGACCGCTACCGGGCGCGGGTCGCGGCCGACAGCCTGGACGGCTTCCTCTGGCTCCCGGCCGGCATCCTGGACGGCGCCGAGGCGCGCTACGTGGGCAAGAACGCGACCAGCTTCGGCGAGATGGGGGAGCTGAGGTCGGCCCTCCAGCGGGCGGTCCAGGTGGAGCGGCTCCGCCGCGCCGGGATCGAGCCGGGGGCGGTCGGGAGCGCCCTACGGCCGGTCCGTCTCGAGGTGTCCAAGGCGGAAGGCGGGGCCACGGCCGGCACGCCGGACACGATCGTCGTCCTGACCCAGTTCATGGCGTTCGTCGCCTACTTCCTCATCATCCTCTACGGCTACGCGGTCGCGCGCGGCGTCCAGGAGGAGAAGCGGGACCGGATCGTCGAGATCCTGATGAGCTCGGTCCGGCCGCGCTCGATCATGACCGGGAAGGTGTTCGGGATCGGTTCGGCGGGGCTCCTCCAGATCTCGATCTGGGCGGGCTTCGCCGCGCTCGCGTTCGCGTTCGGGAGCGAGCTCGTCGGTCGCCTCGGGGTCCCTCCGCCACAGCTCCCCGACGTGCCGCTCCGGGTCTGGGGGATCTTCCTGGCGTGGTTCCTGATCGGGTTTCTCCTCTACGCTTCGCTCTACGCGGCGGTGGGCGCGATCTCGACCTCCGAGACCGAGGTCCAGCAGCTCCAGTTCCCCGTCATGCTGCCGCTCATGATCGGGTTCTTCATGGTGTTCGCCGTGTTCGACGATCCCGACGGGACGGTGGCCCGTGCGGGCTCGCTGATCCCGTTCACCTCGCCGATCGTGATGCCGATCCGGGACGCCGTGACGGGGGTCCCGCCGCCCGAGGTGGCGGCGTCGTTCGCCCTGCTGGTTTTTACGTGCGTGTTCTCCCTCTGGCTCGGCGGGCGGATCTACCGGGTGTCGATCCTGGCGACGGGGAAGCGGCCGTCGCCGCGGCAATTGTGGCGGTGGATGCGGGCGGGGTAGACGGAATGGCGTCAGCCCTAGCCGGGCAGATCTCGCCCCCTTAGCCGCTCCAGCGCCCCCTCCTCCCCCATCACGACCATGACATCGCCTCTCCGCAGCACCGTGTCCGCGCGCGGCGCCACCCGCGTTTCCTGGCCGGAAACGTCCATCCGCTGGATCGCCATCACCGTGATCCCGTACTTCTCGCGCAATCCGGTCTCCCGGAGCGCGCGCCCCACCATCTCGGGCGGCACCGGCAGCTTGGCCATCCGCTCGTGCGCGGGGAGCTCGAAGTAGTCGAACCCCGCCCCCTCGACGGCGCGGATCTTGGCCAGGAGCGCGTTCCGCCTGAGGACCTCCCGGTCGAAGGCGCCCAGGACGTCCCGCCGGGTCACGATCCCGAGGAAGTGCCGCGCGTCGTCGTCGTCCACGACCGGGAGCTGTCCGAGGTCCCGGAACCAGAGCTTCTCGTTCACCTCGACCAGCGAGTCGTTCGGCGTCACCACCGGGATCTCGGTCACCAGGTCGTCGGCGATCACGAGGGGCCCGAAGGCTCCGCGCGACTCGCCGAGCTCGCGCTTGACCGCGTGGAGCTCCACGATCCCGAGCAGCCGCCCGTCGCCGTCTCCGATGTAGATCTGGAGCGCGCGTGACTCCTGGAACACCTCGACGATCCGCTCGAGGGGGAGGTTCGCCGGATAGAGGGGGACGTCGGTGTGCATGATGTCGCGGACGACCAGCGAGCGCATGAGCCGCTCCTGTGCGGTCCCCTCCCACCGCATCCCGCGCCGCCTGAGCTCCTCGGTGTAGATCGACGTCCGGCGGATCGTCCGCGCCGTCCAGTACGCCATGACCGAGGTCAGCATGATCGGCAGGACGATCCCGTAGTTCTGGGTCAGCTCGAAGACCATGAGGATCGCGAGCAGGGGCGCCTGGGTCGTCCCCGCGATCACGCCGCCCATCCCGACCAGGGCGTACGCCCCCGCCGTGCCGGTCTCCCCCGGCAGCACGGTATGGAGGCCGGCCCCGAAGACCCCGCCCAGCATGGCGCCCAGGAACATGATCGAGGTGAACACGCCCCCCGAGCCTCCCGAGGCCAGGGTCGTCGTCGTGGCCAGCATCTTGAGGACGAAGAGGACGGCCATCAGTGCGAGCGCCATCTCGCCCGCCAGGACGAGGTTGATCCCCTCGTAGCCGTTCCCGAGGACGAAGGGCGAGACGAGGGCGAGACCCCCGACCGCCAGCCCGCCCAGGGACGTGCGTGCCAGCCCCGGCAGCCGAAGCGCGTTCCAGAGCGCGTACATCCGTTCCATCGCCACCTGGAAGAGGACGCTCGCGAGCCCCGCCAGGAAGCCCAGGATCAGGTACGGCGCGATCTCGAGGGCCGAGACCATCGCGTACTCGGCGCCCGGCGCGTAGATGGGGCCCGGCCCGGCGAAAAAGCGGGTCACGATCGTCGAGATCGCCGCGGCCACGATCGCCGGCCCGAAGAAGACCATGTTGAAGGAGCCGATGATGACCTCCATCACGAACAGCGCCCCCGCGATCGGCGTGTTGTAGGCGGCGGCGAAACCGGCCGCGATGCCCGCCGCGACCAGGATCCGGATCCGCTCCTCGGAGAAGTGGAACGAGCGGCCGACGCGTGAGCCGAACGCCGCGGCGATCTGCCCCATCGGACCCTCACGGCCGACGGCGCCGCCCGACGCCAGGGTCATGAGCGAGGCCGTCGCCCGCTCGAGCGCGCGGCTCAGCCGGATCGTCTGGCCCCCCAGCGAAACGACTTCGAGGATCTCCGGAAAGCCGCCCGCCGCACCGCGGCGAAGCGCGAAGAGTCCCGCCAGGGCC